>VXRC01000002.1:0-62396 GCA_009838645.1 Gemmatimonadota bacterium
TCCAGATGATTAAGACCCTCTGGAACACCGATCCGCCCTACGACATCAACGGCCGTATCTGGCAGGTGCACGTGGGCCGGGAAGTCCGTGCCCGTGATCATGCGGGATTCGGCCGGGACCCGCATCGCGGGCCAGAAGGGCTATTCTCCCTTCAGCCACCACATGGTCGCCGCGAACGTGCTGGCGAACCACTGGGAGACCTACGCCTCCGGCGCACAATCCGCCGGACAGGAGCCGGACCGGCGCAAGTGGAAGATCTCCCGCAACATCTTCGTGGCGGACACGACGAAGGAAGCCCGCGAGAAGGCACGGAACAGCTCGCTGGGCAAATGCCTGGAATACATCATGAAGCTCACGGACCTGGGACCGGGGCGGGCGTTCTGGAAACGGGACCTGGACATGCCCGACTCCGAATGCACCCTGGACTACATGATGGACGAGCAGGTCATCGCCGGCGATCCCGACGAGTGCGTGCGGCAACTGCACCGCATGATGGAGGAGACGGGGGAGTTCGGCACATTCATCATGACCGCCCACGACTGGGACGACCGCGAGGCCTGGATCAACAGCCTGGAACTGTTCGCGAACGAAGTCATGCCGAGGTTCAACCGGTCGCTGGGCTACGCCTGAGCGCGCCGGGCGGATTTCGCAGGATCACGCGCGGAGCGGTGTCTATACATTGCGAGGGTTAGATTCAATGCGCAGGGTGTCTACACTGTAGATACAACGAAGATCCAGCAACCTTGTCGGAGTCCAGTATGAAATACGGCATGTTCATCATGCCTTTCCACGATCCGGATAAGGCGCCGGCCCAGTGCTACGACGAAGACCTCGAACTGGTGGTCCTGGCCGAGGAGATGGGCTTTTCCGAGTTCTGGATCGGCGAGCACCACACCCACCAGTGGGAGAACATCGCCCTGCCCGAGGCCTTCATCGGCAAGGCCCTGGCTCTGACCGACACGATCCGGCTGGGTACGGCGCCCACCTGCCTGCCCTACCATCACCCGGCCCACGTTGCCACGCGCCTGGCCTTCCTGGACCACCTGTCCCACGGCCGCCTGAACCTGTGCTTCGGTCCGGGCAGCGTCTATCCGGACATGGAGCTCTTCGGCATCCACGACCCGGCGGTGAACAGCGCCATGGCTGAAGAAGCCGCCGAGATCATTCTGCAACTCTGGCAGCAGGACCCGCCGTACCGGTACGACGGACGGTTCTGGCAGATCGGACTGGAGCATTGGGTCGACCGGGAGTCGCGCCTCGGCATCCTCCAGAAACCTCTTCAGCGGCCCAATCCACCCATCTGCGCACCGGCCATGAGCATGAACTCGGGCACCATGAAGCTCGCCGGACGGAAGGGGTGGGCGCCCATCAGCAGTAACCTGATCGCAGGCAACGTGGTGGCGGACAACTGGAAGGTCTACGAAAAGGCGGCCCTCGAGGCGGGCCGCACGCCCGACCGGGCCGACTGGCGCGTCTGCCGCAGCATCTACGTGGGGGACGATCCGGAGGAGTCCAGGAGACGGGCCTGGACGAGTTACCTCGGGCGGTTCTTCGATTTCCTCGGCGGGGTGCTGGACAAGGGCGAGGGGCAGGGGCCCGGCCGCAAGTTCTTCAAGCGCGATCCAAACATGCCCGACGCGGAGTGCGACAGGGACTTCTTCCTGGGCGAACAGATCATCCACGGCGACGTGGACGAAGTGGTCCGGCGCCTCAACGGGTTGCTCGAGGAAACGGGCGAATTCGGCACGCTGATCCTCATGGCCTACGACTGGAACGACGCGGAGGACAAGGCCCGCTGGCTGCGCAGCACCGAGCTGTTCGTCAACGAAGTCATGCCGGCGCTGAACGACTGAGGCGGCGCTCACACTACAATGGAGATTATGACATGAACCACGGCATGTTCATCATGCCCTTCCACGACCCGGTGAAGCCGGCGGCGCAGTGCCACGACGAGGACCTTGAACTCATCGTGCGCTGCGAGGAACTGGGTTTCACCGAGTTCTGGATCGGCGAGCACCACACCATGAAGTACGAGAACATCGTCCTGCCCGAGGCCTTCATCGGCAAGGCCCTGGCCATGACCCAATCCATCCGCCTTGGCACCGCGCCGACCTGCCTGCCCTATCACCACCCCGCCCATGTGGCCAGCCGGCTGGCCTTCATGGATCAGCTCTCCCACGGGCGGCTCAACCTGTGCTTCGGCCCGGGCAGCGTAACGACGGACCTGGAGCTCTACAAGATCGATCCGAAGCTCAACAGCGCCATGGCCGCCGAGTCGGCGGAGATGATCCTGCAGATCTGGAGCCAGGACCCGCCCTATCACCTGAAGGGACGTTTCTGGGAGATCGACCTGGAAGAAAACGTGGACCGCGACACGCTGATCGGCTACATCCACAAGCCCCTGCAGCAGCCCCATCCGCCCATCTGCGCCCCCGGGATGAGCATGAATTCCTCCACCATGAAGCTGGCGGGCGAAAAGGGATGGTTTCCCATCAGCGCGAACATTTCCCCCGGTAACGTCGTGGCCGACAACTGGCGGGTGTACGAGCAGGCGGCCCTGGATGCCGGGCGGACACCCGACCGGAAGGACTGGCGCGTCTCCCGCAGCATCTTCCTCGCCGACAGCAAGGAGGAAGCGGCGCGGAAAGTGCGCAACAATTCCCTGGGACGGGGCTTCGAATACCTTGGCGGCCTCTTCGACCAGGGCCTGGGGCGTAAGATGCTGAAGCGGGACCCGGACATGCCGGATTCGGAGTGCAACCTGGACTACCTGATGACGGAACAGATCATCCACGGCGACGTGGACGAGGTCGTCCGGCGGCTGGACCTGGTGCGGGAGGAAACCGGCGACTTCGGCACGTTGATCCTCATGGGGTACGACTGGGACGACAAGGATTCCTGGCTTCGCAGCATGGACCTCTTCGTCCACGAAGTAATGCCGCGCATGTAAGACTGAGCACCACGCCGCACCGCCAAAGGAGCACAGATGAAGGGCCCACGCCTCCCCTACCGCTACGATCACTACACCTGGGTCGAACTGAAGGAGAAAGTCGAGGAGCAGCCCGCCGTCATCCTGCCCGTCGGATCCACGGAGGACCATGGCTACCACATGCCCCTGGACGTGGACACCTTCCTGGTGAGCAGCGTGTGCGACGGCGCCGCGAAGCTCATCGCGGACGAAGTGCTGATCCTGCCAGCCCTGCCCTACGGGTTCGAGGACCACCACATGGACTTTCCCGGGACGATCACCGTGCGGGACGACCACCTGCAGGACTTCGTCGTGGACATCACCCGGAGCGTGGCCCACCACGGATTCCGGAAGATCCTCATCGTCAACGGCCACGGTTCCAATGCCACTATCCTGGAGACGGCCTCGCGGCGGACGGTCATCGAGACGGACGCCCACTGCGGGACGCTCAACTGGTGGAGCGTGGCCCAGTCGAAGCTTTGGGAGATCGGCGACTCCGAGCTCCAGTCCCACGCCGACGAGATCGAGACCTCGGTCTACCGCTACCTCAACGACGACGCGATCCAGATGGACAAGGCGGTGCGGGAGGTGAAGATCCCCGTGTCGAAGTACTACTGGCGCGGCTGGATCCGCGGCAAGGGCGCTTCGCCCCTGCGCATGATGGACCAGTGGTCACGGATCTCCGATTCCGGCGTCATCGGCGACGCCACCGTGGCCACCGTGGAGAAGGGCGAGGCACTCTACCGTGCGGCTTCCGAGGAACTGGCCGGCCTGATCCAGGAATTCCGCGCACTGCCCATCGAGCCCCGGGTGGACCGGCACTGACGACTTGCCCAATCCCTGGAGTACCTTTTCATGAACCGCGCCGCTCGCATAGCTGCACGCATCGCCTCGCGATTCGGGTTCGCCATCCTCCGGACGCTGAAGCGGCTGGCCCCGGATACCTGGATGAAGCGCTGCATCTATGCGGGACTGGTCCTGGCGGCCGGGGTCTTCCTGGTCCTGGGCACCTGGCAGGGTGTGGTCACCTGGCTCGGCTGGCCGGCCATCGCCCTCCTGGCCGCCGGCGTTTTCTACTACACGTGGAAGGCCTTTTCGTGGCTGCGGGACCATCTGCTGTGGAAAGTCCGGAACCGTATCATCGTCGTTTTCCTCTTCGCCGGTATCGCGCCCCTGTGTATCGCCTCTTCGATCAGCATACTCGTCGGATGGCTCTGGATCGGGACCCTGGGTACCAACCTGGTCACCCGCCATATCGAAGAAACCGTCGACCGACTCGATCATATACCGGTCGATTTGCAACTGGCCCTGCTGAGGACGGCTTCGGAGAACATACCGTCTTACGCGGGGATCTTGGACGAGATCCTGCGGGACAATCAGGACCTTACCGGCCTGTCGATCAGCGTATTCGAGGATGGCCGCCCGGTGCTTGCTTCTGCCCCCTTCGATACGCCCGAACCCCTCCCGGACTGGCTGCTCCGGGAAGACCATTTCGCAGAAGTTGTATTCGACAGCCTGTCCGACGGCCTCTCCGCGCTGTCCTTTCGCGCCGGCACCGCGATCGATATCCGAGGACGGAACCTGTACGTCCTCTCCTACAAGCCGCTGGGGGAGGAATACCGGACCAAAATATGGGAGGAACTGGGCACGCAAGTCGCGTTTCGGTCGGGGCCGGTCGATTTCGAAGAGGTCACTGTCTATGAGTCTCCGCCATCGGAAGTGGAAAGGTCCCGGTTGCCGCTCCTGGGAGCGCTTCACGTGCCGTGGGCCGCTACGTTCTCCGTCAAGTCCTGGAATTCGGGAGAGCAGACCGTGGCGATCCTGGGCCTGGATCTCGATCCGGCACACATCTTCGAAGCTACCGTCACCGGAGACATGCTGCTGTCCGGTTTTCCTCCGCTGTTTTTCGTCGTCATCGTCCTGTGCGCGGTATTCGTTTGCTTCGAACTGATCTCCTTCATGATCGGGCTGCTCGTCTCGCGGCGGATTACCACGGCGGTGCACGGGCTGTACGAGGGCACGGAAGCCATTCGCTCGGGCAGGACGGACTTCCGCGTGGAAGAAAAGGCGCGGGATCAGCTGGGTGAACTCGGTCGTTCCTTCAACACCATGGCGCAGAGCATCGAGATACTGATGGATGAAGAAAGAGAAAAGGAGCGCATCGAAACTGAACTGTCCATGGCCCGGGAGGTGCAGGCCCGTTTCATACCCAACGTACCGCCGCAGCGGGGCCCGCTTGAACTGGCCGGCGCCTGGATCCCCGCCCGTACGGTCAGCGGCGACTACTACGACTTCATCGAACACCGGGACCGGATGCTGGATATCGTGGTCGGCGACATCTCGGGCAAGGGCATATCGGCGGCGCTCATGATGGCCGGTCTGCAGGCGTCGCTGCGGTCCCAGGCGCTGGATCCCGCGCTGGAAGGAAGCCCGGACCGGCTGTCCAGGCTGATGTCCCGCCTCAACGTCTACCTGTGCCACAGCACGGCGCCGGATCGATTCGCCACGGTGTTCATCTGCAGCTACCACATGGAGACGTCCCGGCTCAACTACTGCTGCGCCGGGCACAATCCACCCCTGCTGCTGCGCAACGGCAGCGACAATGTCGCGTTGCTCGAAAGCGGCGGTTACCCGATCGGGTTGTTTCCTGAAGCGGAATACGAAGATTCCTCCGTCAGCGTCGATCCGGGGGATCTGTTCGCGGTCTACACCGACGGTATCACGGATGCGCTCAACCGGGAGGAAGAGGACTTCGGGGAAGCGCGTCTGCACCGGGTCCTTTCGCGGAACCGCGACCGGTCCAGCGAGGAGATCCTGGAGCGGATCCTCGCCTCCGTCCGCGACTTCTCGCTCGGTGTGGAACAGTTCGACGACCAGACCGCCGTCATCGGCCGCGTGCGCTGAGTGCGTCGTCGACCTGTTTTAGCCGAAACCGGGCTGCCGCGCGCCGCTACTCAACGCCGTGCGCCGCTACTCAACGCCGTGCGGTGCCCCCCTTACCGCCGCGCACGCCGCGACGACATAGCAGGCCGCCGCCGCCGTTACCGTGAGCACGAATCCCCACTGCATGGCGAGGATCATGGCCAACGGCGAGGCCAGGACGGAAGCGCAGCCGTTAACGCCCCAGGCCCAGGGAACCAGCGCGGCGGACCGCGCCCCGAACCATCGCAGCCCCAGCGGGAAGGGCAGTCCCATGGCGAAGGCCAGGGGTGCGATGAGGACGAGCACCGCGGCGAGACGGATTCCCAACGGCCAGGCCCCTCCGAACAGCGCGAGGAGGATCAGGCCCGTGAACACGGGTATGGCCAGGACCGCCGGCATCATGGCCAGCCTGCCCAGTGAAACGCCGGGCAACTTGGCGATGCGATCCGCCGCCAGGCTTCCCAGGCCCGAGCAAAGCAGAAAGCCTCCCACGGTGGCCGCGCCGCCGAGCACGGGATCGCCCAGCAGGCGCTGGATGCCCGACAGAAAGGCGATTTCCAGCACCAGGTAGGCCAGCCCGATGGAAAGAAAGTACACCGCGGCGATCGACCGTCCGGACGCCTTTCGGATGTCGGAGCGGAAAACGAAGGGCAGCAGTATCAGTACCAGTCCCGCGCACGTAACGATGACGGCGGTGGACAGAACGAATATAAAAGCCAGTTCCGACCGCAGCAGCCACCCCGCTCCGTAGGTCCGCCGGAAATCGGGCAGGGCGCCAAGCTTTCCGAAATTGCCGAAGAAGGGGCGGTCGTCGGTGGCCGGCCGGACTTCGAAGGGCCATTCGTCGAAGAACCGGGCGGTTTCATTTCGGTCCCCGGACAACAGGCTACGCATCACGTGGTACAGGTAGTCCCCGTCTTGCCCCGGTGGTCCGGGGAGTTCGTCGGGACGGTTCAGTTCGCCGGCCGTTATCCCCTCGAAGTACACCGGGGTCAGGTTCCGCTCCGCGGCCAGGTCCCGCAGCCGGCGAATCTCCCCGACCCGCCAGGGTCTTGGCCGGACCATGGTGCAGACGCCCAGGAAATCCCGGACCATGGCGATGTGCGCGCCGGGGCGAGCGATCCCCGACTGTTCGAGAGCGGCAATGACCGTCGCCGCGATCTTCGCGTTGTCCCGGGGCGGCAGCTGTATCCCGCGGGACAGGTGGAGGATGCCGTTGGGTGACAACCGCCGCAGGGCGGCCGCCATACCCTCCACTGTCATGAGATGATCCTGGTTCAGCCCTTCCAGGCCGCCCGCGGCCGCCGACCAGGATTCCATGCCCGCCAGCTGGATGAGATCGAAGGAACCCCGCGTCCCTTCGAGGAAGGCCCGGGATTCCACCGGATGGAGCGCGACGCCCGGCAGGCCGAACACCATGCCGCCTTCGTCCTCCAGGGGACCGGCCAGGAGGTCCGACAGCACCCGGTTAGGCTGCACGACGTCTACCGCGGCGGCGCCGTGCCGCCGGGCCAGCCAGATGTTGCCACCGCCGACCTCGTCCAGCAGCAGTACCCTGGAATTGGAAGGGACCAGTCCATAGGGCAGGGCCATGAGCGTGCCGTCCAGCGCCGCCGCCTGATCCGGCCGGTCGATGCGCAACAGGGAGCCGGCGCGGTGACCGTCCACGACGATCGACGCCATGGACGGCGGCACGCGCTCGTCGGTCATGAAGGCCATGTCGTGGAAGGCATCGCTGCCGAACGCCTCCACGACCCCCGACGGACCGACGGCACGGGCCAGTTGCTCGGCCTGCCCGTCCGCCTCAAGGCGTTCCACATAGGCCAGGTACTTGTCGTCGTCTACGCGGATGGAAGGGGGATAAAACAACGCCAGCAACGCGCCGGCCAGCACGGCCAGCACGGCCAGCACGGCCAGCACACTCGCGGAAACCGGTCCGGCGCTCCACGCCCGCCGGTCGCCGCGGTATGCCGCGGCCAGGACCACGGCCCCGGTCATGTAGCCCAGCCATGCGGGTTCCACGAAGTACAGGCCGATGGTCACGCCGACCGCGCCGGACGCGCTGCCGATGAGGTTCGACGCGTAGACCGACGAAAGCCGTTCACCGGCGGACATCAGTGCCAGTCCGATGGCGGTGGCGCCCAGGGCGAAGGGGACGGTCAGCAGGGCCCAAAATACTGCCCACCAGGCCAACTGCCCGACGACCAGGCCGGGCAGGAAACGGCCGGTCACGGGCAGAAGCTGCGCGGCCTGGAGCATGAGGGGAATGGAGACGGCCGTGAGCAGGGCCAGTACCGGAAGGGCCGTATGCCGGTGCCGCAGGAGGTAACCGCGCCACAGCGACAGGATGGCGCCGCTCATGCCGAAGCCGAGGAGCGCGATGGTGATGACGAGGAAGGCGAAATGGTACCAGCTCGCGTACTGCAGGACGCGTATGAGCCCGATTTCGAAGGCGATGACGCCGCAGGAAACCAGGCCGGCGGCCCGTACGAGATAACCTGCCGGAAAATCCTCGGGCGTATCGGTGGTTTCGGTTCGCGACGTCACTGTTCGACCCGGCCGGTCATGGGCACGAAGCGAACGGGCATCACGGTGCGGGAGGTGCGCTCTCCTTCCGCCGTCTTGCGGACGACGACGAGCCGCTGCACACCCGTCATCTCGCCGATGGGGATGACGATCCGGCCGCCGGGCTTGAGCTGGGACCACAGGAGCGGCGGCAGATGCCCGGCCGCGCAGGTGACGATGATGGCGTCGTAGGGCCCCGCCTCCGGCCACCCGTAATAACCGTCTCCGTGGCGTGTCTGAACGGCGTCATACCCCTCCTCGGCGAGCAGTCCTCGGGCCCGGTCCAGCAACGGTTCGATGATCTCCATGGTATACACGTGGGGCGTAATGTGAGCGAGCACGGCGGCCTGGTAGCCCGATCCGGTGCCGATCTCCAGTACCTTTGAAGCCGGACCGATCTCGAGTAACTCGGTCATGTACGCCACGATGTAGGGCTGGGAGATGGTCTGCCCGAGGCCGATGGGCAAGGGCGTATCGTCGTAGGCGATGCGCCGTGTCTGCTCGTGGACGAACACGTGGCGAGGGGCGTCCATCATGGCCCGGATTACGGCCTCGTCCGTGACCATGGGTGACTTGTCCAGGATCACCTCGACCATGCGTTCCCGCTCCCGCTGCCGCTCATGGACGGAGCGGGGCTGCGGCGGCGTCCAGGCCGTGTCGGCGGCGGCCAAGGTGGAGGCGGCCGCGGTGTTGGAGGTGGCGGCGACCTGTACGTCTCCGCGGCGGCCATCGGGATCCGCGGTCGACGCCGAGGACTCCGGCTCAGCCGCACACGCCAATAGCATGTATCCGCAAAGCAGCGCTGAAGTCAATAGACTGATTGCACCTGGCATATGCCTCCGTCCCCGTTCAGATATCGGAATAGGACAGGTCGTCCGGATCACGGCGCATGTTGCGGAGCGGCCAGGAGTCGGCCGTGTTGGCCGCGAGGCCTTCCTCCGAGATCTCTATGCCGAGTCCGGGCCCCTGCGGCAGCTCGACGAAACCGTCCTTGAACACCAGGGGCTGGGTGAAGAGCGTGTCGCCGCCGCCACCGCCGTATTCCTGGATCAGGAAATTGGGCGTGCCGGCCATGGCCTGCAGGGACGCGGCCACGCCCACCGGATCGGCGGCGGAGTGGGGCGCCATGGCCACGTAATGAACTTCGGCCAGGGCCGCGATCTTCTTCATCTCCAGGATCCCTCCGCAGTGGCGCACGTCGGGCTGGAGAATCGCGGCGACCTTCTTCTCCACCAGTTCCCGGAACCCCCATCGGGTCGTGTTCCGCTCGCCGGTGGCGATGGGGATGGTGGTGGAGCGGGTGATCTCGAGCAGGGCGTCGACGTTCTCCGGATGGGCGGGTTCCTCCACGAACATCGGTTTGAGGGGTTCCAGTTCCTTCAGCAGGCGTCTGGCCATGGCCGGACTCACCGCCCGGTGGAAATCCACGGCCACGTCGACCTCCGGTCCCACGGCTTCGCGGATCGCGGCGACGCGGGCGATGATGCGCTCCATGGCCGCCGGCGTATCCACGAAACGCACCGGATCGGGAAAGGGGGTGCACTTGAGCGCGGTGTACCCTTCCGCCACCCGTGCCCGGGCATGTCTCGCGTATTCGTCCGGCGACGGGCCGCCGACGGACGCGTAGACCCGGACGCGATCCCGGCAGGAACCGCCCAGCAGCCGCCATACCGGCATGTCCAGCGACTTGCCGAGGATATCGAGACAGGCGTGCTCGATGCCGCTCAGCGCGGAGAGCAGGATGGGCATCTGGCGGCTGTAGCTCGAACGGAAGAGTGTCTGCCAGTGGTCCTCGATCTGCCGGGGGTCGCGGCCGCGGAGGTAGTCTTCCATGTCATGGACGGCCCGGGTAACCGTCCGGCCGTGCTCGTAGTTCATGGGCGACCCGTAGCCCACGAGTTCCGAATCGGTATGCACCTTGAGCAGCAGGCCGCGCTGCTTCAGGGGGATGACCTCGAACCGCGTGATCTTCATGGGTACTGCCCACTCCCGTCGTATCTACTTTCACCCGTGCCCGGGCATGTCTCGCGTATTCGTCCGGCGACGGGCCGCCGACGGACGCGTAGACCCGGACGCGATCCCGGCAGGAACCGCCCAGCAGCCGCCATACCGGCATGTCCAGCGACTTGCCGAGGATATCGAGACAGGCGTGCTCGATGCCGCTCAGCGCGGAGAGCAGGATGGGCATCTGGCGGCTGTAGCTCGAACGGAAGAGTGTCTGCCAGTGGTCCTCGATCTGCCGGGGGTCGCGGCCGCGGAGGTAGTCTTCCATGTCATGGACGGCCCGGGTAACCGTCCGGCCGTGCTCGTAGTTCATGGGCGACCCGTAGCCCACGAGTTCCGAATCGGTATGCACCTTGAGCAGCAGGCCGCGCTGCTTCAGGGGGATGACCTCGAACCGCGTGATCTTCATGGGTACTGCCCACTCCCGTCGTATCTACTTTGTATACACGCCAATGGAACACGCCGGCGGAACACGCCGCCGGAAACCCGCTGTCGCCTTATCCTGTCGCCACCGGCCGCCTGTAGAACCGGTGGGGATTCGTCCGGGGTTCGTAGCCGAGGATGCGCCGGGCCTTGTGGATGGTGTACTTGCCTTGCTGCAGGTAGCTGCCCATGTTGAAGGCCTGGAAGAAGTCCGGCACCTCCTCGATCTCCAGGGCCAGCCGGCAGGCTTCCACCAGGTCGTCGTAGACGATGGTGAAAGGCGGATGGTCGGCGTTACTGACCGGCTCTTCGGGCATCGGGCCCAGTCCGTTGAACTGGTAGCACACGGTGTGTATCCGGTACTTGCGGGCGTAGATTTTGCAGATCTCCATGGCCAGGTGCTTAGTCAGCATATAGTAAGCTGTTCCCGGTGCCTGCGGCACGTCGCCGATGTCGTGGTCGTGGAGATAGCCGGGGATGATGATCTCCGGACCCGTGTGCAGGATCTTCTCGATACCGAGTTCCGCCGCCGCCTTCATCACGTGCCAGGCGCCCCGGACGGACACGGCGAAACTCGCCACCGGATCCTGCCGGACCACGGTCCAGTTCATGATCGCGTCCATGCCGCGGGCGGCTTCCAGCACCTGCCCGTATTCGCCCATGTCCACGTGCATGATGGGCTTGCCGCCGGGATGGGGACGGATATCGGCCAGCAGCAGGTTGTAATGTTGTTCCAGGCCGGGGATGATGAACGGCGCGATATTGCCGGAGGCGCCCAGGAGGAGGACGTTTTTCATGGTTTTGCTCCTTCTGTTCAATCCATTTTCGCGATCACGTCCCGCAGCACCTCTTCCGCCGACTCCAGGAGCCGGTCGATGTGGCCGTCCGTGTGCACGAGGGACAGGTAGATCTTCTCGTAGGGACTGACGAAAAGCCCCCGCTTGATCAACTCGACGCCGAAGACATAGGCCTTCTGCTTGTCGGCGCGGAACATGGAACCGTAGTCGACGATCTCCCGTTCGCCGGTGAACAGTACCTGGAGCACGGGGCCTTCGCCGCCGACGAGCAGGGGGATCGAATGCCGCGCGCCCATGGCCGTGATCTCCCGGGTGATGCGGTCGCCCATGGCGAAGAGCCGCTCGTAGGTCCCGGGCCGTTCCAGCACGTCGAGAGTGGCCAGTCCGGCGACGGCGCCCACGGGATAGCCGTTGAAGGTGCCGGAGGCGATGACCCGCTTCGGATCGTCCGCCGGGCGCCAGCCGTTCATGACGTCCATCACGTCGGCCCGTCCGCACATGGCGGCCAACGGATAACCGCCGCTGATCGTCTTGCCATAGGTTGCCAGGTCGGCGGTTACGCCATAGCGTTCCTGCGCCCCGCCCCGGGCCATGCGGAAACCCGTGACGATCTCGTCGAAGATGAGGACGATGCCGTACCGATCGCACAGTGCCCGCATCGCCTCGAAGAAGCCCGGCCGGGGAAGGATGCACCGCTGGAGGGGCTCGATGACGATCGCGGCGAGTTCCCCGTGGTGGCGTTCCACGACTTCGGTGGCCCGTTCCGCGTCGTTGAAGGGCACGGCAAGCATGTCCGCCGACCAGTTCCGGGGTATGCCGCCGCCGTCCGGCAACGTGCCGGGGTAGGCGCCGGGATGCAACGTCCGCGCCCCGTGCAGCGCCGCATCGCTCACGCCGTGCCAGCCCCCCTCGAAGCGCAGGCAGCGGTCGCGGCCCGTGAAGGCCCGGGCGGCCCGCAGGGCGAACTGCATCGATTCGGATCCGGTGATGACCAGGCGGACCTTCTCCCCGCAGGGCGAGGCGTCGGCCACCCGTTCGGCCAGCTCGATCGCCGGTTCGTTGAGGGCCATGAAGGTCGTCCCGCGCGCGACCTGACGAGTCACCGCCGCCACTACTTCGGGATGGGCGTGACCGAGGATCATCGGGCCGGACCCCAGGAGAAAGTCGATGTACGACCGGCCCGCCGTATCGTATATGACCGCGCCCTCGCCGCGGGTCACGACCAGGTTGGCTTCGGGCGGCAGGCGGAATTCCCCGTTCCCTCCGCCCACGAAAACCCGTTCGGCCCGTTCGATCAATGCGGTCTGCGACATGCGTTTCCCTCGAAAGTCAGCGCCCGTCGGTCCTCACGGCCTGCCTGTTGTCGATCAGGATACCCTCCAGCGCCGATATGAACGCCTCGTTCGCCTCAGGAAGCCCCACGCTGACCCGGACGCTGTGCGTAAGGCCGAAACGGCTGCCCGATCCCACGAGTATGCCCCGGTCGGCCATGCGCGCCGTGAGCTCGTCGGCGGGGACCGGCGTCCGGAAAAGCACGAAGTTGCCTTCACTCGGCCAGCAGGCGACGCCCAGCCGGTCGAAGGCCGCGTAGAGCGTTTTCTTGCCCTGTTCCGCCAGCGCCACGGATTGCGCTACGTGTTCCTGGTCCCCGATGGCCGCGACAGCCGCTTCCATCTCGAGCGAACCCAGGTGAAAGGTCCGGCGAAGTCCCGCCAGGCGTTCCACGAAATCGGGACGGGACATGACCACGCCGACGCGAAGGCCGGCCAGCCCGTAGACCTTCGAAAAGGAGTGGAGGACAATCACGTTGCTCCCGGCTACGGCGTCGGCGGGCGAATCCGGATAGTCCGGATGGGTCACGAACTGGTGGTACACCTCGTCGGAAACCACGGTCACGCCGCCGGGCAGGCCCCGGTGAAGCCGGTCCATGTCGTCCCGGGTAACGATGGAACCCGTCGGATTGTTGGGATTGCCCAGGTAGACCAGGCGCGTCCGCGCCGTCACCGCCTCCATGACCGCGGCGGTCCGGACGCTGAAATCCTCGCCGTCCAGGGGTACGTCGACGACCTTCGCGCCCTGCCACGCGGCGGTCCGTTCGTATACGTGGAACGTGGGCCCGCAAACAATCACCTCGTCGCCGGGCGCCAGGAAGACCCGGGCGATGAGGTCCAGGGCTTCGGAGCCGCTGTAGGTCGTGAACAGGTGCGCCGGCGTCACGCCCCTGCCGTAGAACGCCGCGAGGCGGTTTCTCAGCACTTCATCGTCCCTGGGCGGATAGAGGCTGAGGCCGGCCAGGTGAGCCTTGATCCGGTCCATCACCAATGGAGAAGGACCGAGCGGGTTCTCGTTGTAATGCAGTCGGTAGGGAGTATTCGACATATACGTGACCGGCTAGCCGATCAGCCCGTAGTCCGCCAGGATCCCGCGCAGCTTCTCGCGGTTCGGTTCCGACAACGGGGCCAGGGGCAGCCGGACTTCGGGACTGATCTTGCCCATCATGCCCAGGGCCGTCTTGACCGGCACGGGATTGATCTCCATGAACACGGCGTCGTTGAGCGTCATCATGTGGTAATGGAGTTCGCGCGCCTCCAGCCACTTGCCCTCCTGGACCAGGTTGTACAGCCGCGCCACTTCCGCCGGCATCAGGTTGCCCGTGGCGCTCACGAATCCCGCCCCGCCGATGGCCAGAATGGGATAGCAGAGCAGTTCGATCCCCGAGTATACGAGGAAGTCCCGGCCCATGCGGTGCAGAAGCCGGTTGATGTGCTCGAAATCCTTGTTCGACTCCTTGACGCCTATGAGATTGTCGTTGGCCTCTTTCAATCGCGCCACGGTATCGATCTCGATGTTGACGGCCGTGCGCCCGGGGATGTTGTACAGGATGACCGGCAGGTCCACGCATTTGGCAAGGGCGTCGAAATGACGGAAGATCCCTTCCTGGCCCGGCCGGCTGTAGTACGGCGCGATGAAGAGCAGGGCGTCCGCGCCGTTCGCCTGGGCGAAGCGGGAAAGCTCGATGGACTCCTCGTGGTGGGTGGATGCGCTGCCCGGCACGAAAGGTACCCTTCCGTCCACCGCCGCAGCCGCGGTGCGGATCACTTCCTTGCGCTCTTCGAGGGACAGCGAACCCGGTTCGCCCGTCGTCCCCTGCACCGACACGCCATGGGACCCGCTTCGGATCTGCCATTCGACCAGGCCGGCCAGGCCGTCAAGGTCCAACGATCCGTTTTTGAAGGGTGTAACCACCGGTACGATCGACCCGCGCATTCATCCTCCTTAAATAAACGTAGCGATGTCTTCGAGCGGTTTCTTCGTGATGACCGGCACTTTCGCGTCCTCCGCCGGGTAGCCGACGACCAGGAGCAGGAAGGGCCGTTCGTTGGCCGGCCTGCCCAGTAGGCGGTTCAGGAAATTCATGGGACTCGGCGTGTGGGTGAGCGACGCCAGGCCGGCCTGGTGCACCGCCGCGATCAGCATGCCCGTGGCGATACCCACCGATTCCAGGGCGTAGTAGTGCTTGACGTTGCGGCCGTCGGGCAGCACGCCGTGGCGCTGGACGAAGATCGCGATCAGCCACGGCGCCGTTTCCAGGAAGGGCTTGTGTTCGTCGGTACCCAGCGGGGCCAGGGCGTCGAGCCACTCCTGCGGCGCTTTCTCGCGGTAGAACTGCTGTTCCTCCTGCTCGGCGGCGACCCGGATCTTCGCCTTGATCTCCGGGTCGGCCACCGCTGCGAAATGCCACGGCTGCATGTTCGCGCCGCTCGGTGCCGTGCCGGCCGCAAGCAGGCAGTGATCGATGACCTGCTTCGGCACGGGCCGGTCGGAGAAATCGCGGACCGTTCTCCGCCGGCGAAGCTCCCGGTAGTACGCTTCGGCCCGCTGCTTCATCTCTTCGGGCGGATACTCCCGGTAGGTCGACAGGGATTGAAAAACGGGATCTTTCACGCCAGTACCCCTTTGCGCGCGCTAGCGGGTTTCATCTGACCCATCTCCTTCGGCCGGCGAGTCCTGGTCATCGACAAACCCCGACTTCTCCAGGAATGCCAGGACTTTCTCCGCGTAGGCCTCCCGGTCCATTTCCCAGATATCGCCGTGGGTCGCGCCGTCGGCCACGTACATCTCCTTGCCGGCACCGGGAATCTGCTCGAACAACCGTTCGTTATTCGCCACCGGCATGCGCCGGTCCGCCGTGCCGCCCACCAGGAGCACGGACGTGTCTTCCAGTCCGGACACCGCGCAGCCGATGTCCAGGTCATCGATCCTGATGCCCACGCGAAGTTCCGTTATCGTACTCGTCAGGAACCCGAAGGGCACCGTGGGCAGGCCGAACATCCGGCTCAGGTCGCTGCGCAGCGTTTCGGAGGCCGCGTAGAAGCTGCTCTCGGCGATGACGGCGTCGATCCCGGGCTCTTCCGCCGCCGCCAGCAACGCGGTGGCCGCGCCCATGGAAACGCCCCACAGGATGACCGGCCCCTCCTCGCCCCGTTCGTCGACCGTGTATCGCAGGGCCGCCTGCACGTCGCGCCATTCGTAATAGCCGAATGTGGTCAAATCGCCTTCACTGTCCCCGTGGCGGCGGAAGTCCAACAGGAGCCCGCTGAACCCGTTTGCGTGCAGGAAGGCAGCCTGGTCGAGCATCTGACCCCGGTGGTTGGTGTGGCCATGGCAGTAAATGACCGTGCCCCGGCCGGTTTCGTTCGGGATGTACCAGGCGGCCAGGTTCAGACCATCGGACGTGGTCAGCGATACGTCCTCGTAGGCCAGACCGTGGTCCGCGGGGGTGTCCCGCGCCGTGCGGCGGGGACCCACGCTACCGGTGTAGAGGGTCGAAATGAGGTAGGGCAGGGCGATGAAGACGAGCAGAAGGATGACCACGACGCCCATGGCAGCGCCTCGATAGGAAACCTGTCTCCGGCGCATGGCCAAGGCAAGAACCGGCCAGATCAGCGTGCCCGCGATGAAGGTGACGACCGGCCACAGGACGACGTGGGGAATGACCAGGCCGAAGAGGACGTTGCGGCCCCAGGTGAAATACTCGCCTTCGAGCCCCGCCGTCTTGCCCAGTACCGCCAGCAGGATGATCAGCAGGCGGACGCCCGCCGTATAGCGCAGTGCCGCGGAAAGAAACCCGCCGTAACCCCTGCCCGCGCGGAGACAGATGACCGCAAGCCATGCGGCGGCGGCCGGGATGGTCCAGTTGATGTTGAAGGGACCGCCCGCAGCGAGGTTCGTGACGTCCAGCAGGAACCACAGGACGACCAGGCCCCAGGTAACGATCAGGGGCAGGCGGATGAGCGACATTGGCGGCCCCGTGCTGCTAGCTGGTCTTGCCCAAAGCTTCTTTCAGCACGTTGAGGAAGACTTCCGTTTCCCGCTCGTCGCCGGAGGATACGCGGATCCACGTGGGCATCTGCTGCCTGCGCCGGTTCGTCACCATGACGCCCTTCTGGAACATCTCCCGCATGATGTTCATCGACGGCTTGCCCAGGTCGACCATCATGAAATTGCTTTCGGACGGGATGTACTCCAGCCCCATCTTCGTGAATTCGTCTTCCAGCCGGTCCCGGAAATGCTGAACGACCGCCCGGGAGCGGTTGTAGTGGTTCTTGTCCTTCAGCGACGCCTCGCCCGCGGCCATGGCCAGGGCGTTGGCGCGGCCCGTGCTGTAGAACCGCAGCTTCTGCTGGATGGCCTGGCTGCAGATCCCGTACCCAAGGCGCATGGCAGGCATGCCGAAGACCTTGGAAAAGGTACGGGTGACGATCACGTTGTCGTACTTCGTGGTCAGCGAGGCCGCGGTCCGGTACTGCGGATCCTTGACGAAATGAATGTAGGCCTCGTCGATGACCACGATCACGTTCTCGGGCACGGCGGCAACGAACTTCTCCGTCTCTTCGAAGGAGAGCAGCGTGCCGGTCGGGTTGTTCGGATTGGTGATGACCACCACGGACGTCTTCGGCGTGATGGCCGCGAGCATGGCGTCCAGGTCGTGCGTGTAGTCCTTCATGGGCGTGCGGATGATGTTAACGTCGAGACCGGCGAATTGCTGGTAGATCTCGGCAGCACCCGAAATGTCGCCGTAGCCCATATCGGCCTCGATGACCTCGGTGCCGCCCTTGCTCAGGTAGGTCAGCGCGATTTGGGAAAGGAGCGCGCCGGATCCCGCCGTAATGTAGAAGGGAGTCTGCCTGAAGAAACGACCTCCACCGCCCATACGACCCGTACCGCCGAACCTGGGAGGGGGGGGCGGCAACTCCATACCGTCGAACTCGGCCAGCGCGCCGTAGATGTCGCCGCCGCCGAAGGAATACCGGTTGATATTGAACATGTTCTCGGCGATGGCCTCCAAGGCCCGCGGGGATGGTCCGATGGGGTTCTCGTTCAGCGCCATGCGTACGAGACCCGGCTCGACGCCGATCCCGTGGATGTCCTTGGCGGTAAGGCCGCCCGAAGCCATGGTCTGGGCCAGGGCCAGGCGATCGGCCAGCGTAAGCGCGGCGCCTGCAGCCAACGCTCCCGAGAGAAAACGGCGGCGGGAGAGGCCGGAATCGACCGTCTCCTTGATACGGTTCAACATGAAAGTGCTCCCTGTGTGTGTGGACGCGGCCGCGAAGCGGCGGCGGTCGAATTCGACCCATCCGCATGTACGTATAGCATTTACGTTGATGAGCCGGTTCGATTACGATGTCGAATATACGCGCCCGGGGGTGTGCTGACAACCCTAAATGTCACGGAACCGGGACTCGAAACCGGGCAAGGCACCGGGCGGATTCGTGTATACAAATTGGATACATCCGAACCGCCGACTTTATTCTAACATAATCCTGCTATTCTATTCCCGCGGACGGCTGCTGCAACCGGTTCAATATTTCTTGACACCAAATCAACCCGCCCATACTATCCCTTTTTCAAGACCTGCCATCAATTACTGGATCGTCTACCGGCGTATACCGGCGAATCCGGCTCACTTTCGCGAAGCCCGGGAGAACCGATACACTGGAGGGATTGAGCCCATGCGGACCAGATGCGCCCTTTTGTGCGTCCTTGCACTTTCCGTCCTGACGTACGTCGTTCCCGCCGCCGGGCAGGACGCTGGGCAGGAAGAAGACCGTTTCTCCTGGAACGGAATGATCAGGACGCGGCTGCAGGGCGACTACCAGGATGGAAGCCGCGCGGTGAACCGGTTCATGTACGGCTTCTTTCTCAACGGCACGTTCCGCCTCACCGACCGGATCGACGTGGCCGGCCGGATCAAGACGGGGAACCCCAATGCCATCGTCACCTCGGAATGGATGTCCTACGGCGACTTTCTGGTAAACGAGCACCCCCATGTTTCATGGGCGTACGTCACGGTGCGTCCGAACCCTTCGCTGGCCCTCATCGCGGGCAAGTTCCCCCTGCCCTTCTTCCGGCCGACGCAGGTGGTCCTTGACAGCGACCTCTCTCCGGAGGGCTTCGCCCAGCAGATCGTGATCGACAGCGAGGACGGATCATCGTCCTTCGGTATGAACTTCGGCCAGTTCATGATCAACCAGTTGGCCTCTCCGGTGAAGGACCTCGACCGCACGTACTTTCTGGGTGGACAGTTGGTGGCCCGCTTCAACCAACCGGGAAGTTCGCAGACGCTGGCCGCCGCTATCTACTCCGTGTCCGCCGCGGATTCTATCTTTGTCGCGCAGAATCTGCGATTTCCGTCGCCAATCGTCGCGCCGAACTCCAACCGGGCGAACCGGTACAGGGACGGTTACCTGTCCGAGTTCCGCATGATCAACCTCAGCGGTCAATATACCCGAACCGTGAACGGGCGTCCGCTGACCGTAAGTGCCGATTACGTGTTCAATACCGGGGCCAACGACATGCGCCAGGGCATCACGGGCATGATTACCTACGGCAGCACGGCGCGGGTCGGCAGCACGCGGGGCGGGATCCATGCCTTTCTCATGCAGCAGGACGCCACCCTGGCGCCTTTCAGCAATATCGACTACTCCCAGACCAATACGAAGGGTGTCGGACTACTGTTCGGTCACCATGTCATCGAACGGTTTAGAGTCGACATCGCGCTGTATACCCGCAAGTACGATTCCCCCGAAACGCTCGTCTCCCCCGTGGCCAACAACGCGTGGCGTACGCGCCTCCGCTTCATGTTAAGTTTCCTGTTGAACTGACGGCCCACAGCATGCGTCTCGGTTCTATTTCGCTCCAGCTGCTTTTCGTCGCGGTCTTTGCGGTCTTCGTGGCCGCCGCGGAAGCGCAGCCGCGCCTCAAGCTCGCAACAACGACCAGCACCGACGACTCCGGCCTGCTGGACATCCTCCTTCCGCCCTTCGAGGAAAAGGGGGCGGGCGGGATCCGGGTGGACGTCATCGCCGTGGGTACGGGCAAGGCCCTGAAGCTGGCCGAGAACGGGGACGTGGACGCGGTCCTCGTACACGCGCCGAAGCTTGAGGAGGCCTTCGTGGCCGCCGGCTTCGGGGTGGACCGCCGGGACGTCATGTACAATGATTTCGTCGTCGTAGGTCCGTCTGCCGACCGGGCACAGATCGCCGGAACGAAACGGGTCGCCGACGCCTTCGCCACCATCGCGCGAAGGGAAGCGTTGTTCTTCTCGCGGGGCGACCTGTCCGGCACCCACCTGAAGGAACGGGCGATCTGGGACCTTTCCGGGATCGAGCCCTCGGGGGACTGGTACGTGGAAGTGGGCCAGGGCATGGCGGCCACGCTTCGGATGGCGGACGAGAAGCGGGGTTACGTGCTGATCGACCGGGGCACCTACCTGGCCCTGAGGGAAACAGTGAACCTGCGGGTCCTGGTAGAATACGATCCCCCGCTGCACAACCCCTACAGCATCATCGCCGTCAACCCCGAGCGCTGGCCGCACGTCAAGTACGGGCGGGCGCGGGCGCTCATCGACTACGTGACCTCGCCGGAAGCCCAGGCCATCATCGGCGGATACCGGAAATACGGCCAGCAGCTGTTCACGCCGTCCGCGACGGACTAAAGCGCACGAAGCAGAGGAGGTATTAAATTGATACGCATCGGCATCCTGGGCATCGGTTTCATGGGGACGACTCACTTCATGGCGATCAAGCACCTGGCCAACGCGCAGGTGGGGGCCATATGCACCCGGGACGAACGGAAGCTGAGCGGTGACTGGCGGCATATCCAGGGCAACTTCGGGGGCGGAGGCGGCGTGCAGGACCTTACAGGCATCCGTACCTGTACCGATATCGACGAGGTGCTGGGCGACCCGGACATCGACCTGGTCGACGTGTGCCTGCCCACGGCCCTGCACCACGACGTCGTCCTGCGCGCGCTGGACGCCGGCAAGGACGTCATCGTCGAGAAACCCATCGCCCTCGGGCTGGACGAGGCGGACCGCATGATCGACCGGGCGGGGGAAGCCGGCAGGACCCTGATGGTCGCCCACGTGCTGAAGTTCTTCCCCGAGTTCGCCTTCCTCAAGGCCGCCATCGACGACCGCCGCTACGGCCGCCTGCTGGGCCTGCACCTCAAGCGGGTCATCTCCAAACCCCTCTGGGGAGAGGGCAACTGGTTCGGAGACTACGAGCGCACGGGCGCGGCAGGCATCGACCTGCACATCCACGACACCGACTACCTGCGGTACCTCTTCGGCATGCCGGACAGCGTGCACGCCGACGGCAGGACGAGTCCGAACGGCTACGTGCTCTACCTGAATACGCAGTACGGATACGACGACCGGGACATCACCGTCTCGTCCCAGTGCGGGGCCATCAGCTCGGCCGCCTTCGAACACGGATACGACGCCTATTTCGAGGAAGGCACGCTCTGGTACAACGTGCTCTCCGAACGGCCGGTCACGCTCTACACGCCCGACGGCGGCCGAACCGAACCGGTAATCGACTTTCCCGAAGCCTTCGAGGCCCAGTTGGGATATGCCGTCGACGCCCTGGAAAACGGCACGGAGCCCGACCTGGTCTCGGCCGGCGCGGCCCGCGACGCTCTGCGGATCTGCCACGGAGAGGCCGAATCGGTGAAGACGGGGAAGACCGTGCGGTTCCCGGACTGAACCGACCGAATTTCTACTATGCCCCAGCTGCATTTCGGCACCGGCCGAACTCTCATCACGCCGCCAGTGGGGATTGAGCTCTGCGGATACGGTCCCTACCTCGAGCGGCGGTCCACCGCGGTACACCAGGACCTTCATTGCACGGCCCTGGCCTTTTCGGACGGGGACCGGACTTTCGTTTGGGTATCGAACGACCTCGTGTGGACGGACCGCTCCCTGGTCGACGAGACCCACCGCATCGTCCGCGACCGGTACGGCCTCGACCCGGTCCGCGTAGTCATCACCAACACCCATACCCATTCCGGCCCGGCCACCATGAAGACCGTGGCCTGGGGAAAATGGGACGAAGATTACACGGCGGGGTTGCCGGCTTTGTTCGCCGGCGCCATTGGGCAGGCCGTGTCGAACCTGGAACCCGGGCGTATCGGGTTCGGGAGAACGCCCGTGCCGGACCTCTCGGTCAACCGGGTCGACGAGGGCGGGGAAGCCGACGGGGAAGCGCTGCTGATACGCATCGACGATTCCCGTGGCCGGATGCGCGCCGCCGCGATCAATTTCGGCGCCCACCCCGTTACACTCGGCGCCGACTCCTTAATCTGCGGCGACTATCCGGCCGATGCCATCGGGAAAATGGAGCAGGATCGGAAAGGCCTGCGTGTGCTGTTTTTTCAGGGGAGTTGTGGCGACCTCAACTGCCGGGGATTCGGCGATGGCATGGATAGGATGAAGTCGAACGGTTCCCTCCTCCGCGATCATGTCCTGCCCGCCCTGGACGAAATCGGGACGGACCCGGAGGTCGACCTGGACGGCGACACCTTCGAGGTCGCGCTACCCATGGAAGTCCCGGACCGGGCGGACCGGGCGGCGCTCGAGTCGGAACTAGCCGATAGTCGCGACCATCTCGAGGCTGCGGGCATTGATGCGGATCCCGCGGACCTGCGCAAACTGCGTTTCGAGGCGGACTGGCGTGCACAGCGCCTCGGCCTGCTCGACGGCCCCCATCCGCAGCGGCTGGAATTCCGCGTTTCGTGGATGCGCGTCAACGATGCCGTGTTGATCGCCCATCCGCTGGAATTGTTCCTGACCTACGGTAAGCAGGTCCAGTCAGCCTCCCCTTACCCAAACACCATGATCATAGGGTACGCCAACGAGACCGTCGGCTACCTGGCGCGGCCGCAGGACTTCGACCAGGAAGGATTCGGCTGGTACGCCGCGGTGTTCGCGCCACGGATCTGCCGTCATCTGCCCTTCGAACCCGATGCGGGCACCGTGTTTCGTGATCACCTCATCGCCCTGCTTCACCGGATCAGGCAACGGGAAACATCTACCGACTGAATGTTCGACAAAACTGCCATTGTTTCGGTTATTGCGACTCCTTTGAACTGTTCGTTGCGGAGATGCTCATGTGACCTTCTACCCGGCCCAGCCGGCCGTTCATGTCGTGCATCTCCCCATGTAGCGACTTGATCTCACCGAAGACCGCCATCCGATCGGTACGCATCTCCTCGCGTAAGGTGCTGAATCCAGCGTGCATCTCCTCACGAAGCGATTTGATCTCACCGAAAATGACTACCCGGTCCGCACGCATCTCTACGTGTAAGGTATTGACTTTTTTATCCATCTCTACGCGCAGAGACTTCGTGATCCGTCCCGTTGAGGTCACTATTCCGAGCAACAGGACCCCCGCCGCGCAAATCACCTGGGTAATCACCATGAATTCCGTCATTTGATTCTACAGCCCCCTTTCCTGGACGCGACCCTGCGTTGACAACGCTCGATAGTACACTATCTTAAAATCAGCCGGCTGCCGTACCGTCCTGAACGTACCTGACCCGGGCATGAAGTCTACGGCCATGGTTCGATCGGGACCCGGAACCGGCAACAGCGACCGGCAACCGTGTTTAAAGGGTTAGTCATTGGCATTTACCGTAACCTCGTAATAAAAAAGCTCCTGTAACACATCCGACCTCTGAAAGGGCCGATCATGTCCATAACCGGTTTCACCAGGACGGGTTTGATCCTGTCGTTTATATTGCTCATTACGCCTGCTTCAGCGGTATACGCCAACGGCGAAACGGTTCTCCGGGAAGCAGCCGGACCGACCGCGCCGACCGACCCGCCCGCACAGTCTTCGGCGTCCGCACCGACCAACCCACCCGCGCAGTCATCGGCTTCCGCGCCGACCGATCCGCCCCGGCTCGCGGTGCTGATCATCATCGACCAGTTCCGCCACGACTACCTGCAGCGGTTCGACGACCTCTTCGTGGAGGACGGATTCCGCCGGTTCATGGACCGCGGCGCATGGATGCAGGACGCCCGTTTCACGCATGTGCACGCCTCCACTTCACCGGGCCACAGCGTGGTCACCTCCGGCACCTACGCCTACAAGACGGGGATGGTCAACAACGCGTGGTACAGCCGGTCCACGGGGGTGTTTCGGCCGTCGCTGGTAGATCCGGAAAGCCACATCCTCGGATTGTGGCCCACCGCGACCGGACGCGCCTCCACACGGGAACTGGTCGGCTCTTCCCTGGCGGATGAACTGCGCATGGCCACGCGCTACCGGGGCAAGGCCATCACGATATCACTCAAGGACTACAGCGCCATGATCTCCGCCGGGAAGCTGGGCGCGCCATACTGGTTTGAAGCGGGCCTGGGCCGGATCACATCGAGCAGCTTCTTCATGGACGACCTGCCCGACTGGGTCAAGCGCTTCAACGACCGGAACATCCCTAACCAGTCCTTTGGTCGCACATGGGACCGCCTGCTGCCGGAGGAACTGTACCTGGAACGGGCGGGGAAAGACGTCCGGGAGGGCGAGGAGGACAACCGGAACAGCGGGATCGTCTTTCCTCATGTGACGAAAGGCGGCCTGGAGGAACCGGGACCCCGTTACTGGAACGCCTTCAAGCACACACCCTGGTCCACGGACTACCAGCTGGAATTCGCCCGGCAGGCGATCATCGAGGAAGAACTGGGGCAGGATGATACCCCGGACGTCCTGGTCATCAGTCTCTCCGCCAATGACTACATCGGCCACGATTTCGGCCCATTCAGCCAGGAATCCATGGACGCCACCCTGCGCACGGACCGGCAACTGGCGGACTTCTTCGCCTTCCTCGACGAGCGGGTCGGGCGTGACCGCACCCTCCTGGTCCTGACGGCCGACCACGGCGCACTGGAACTGCCGGAGCAGTTGGCGCTCAGGGGTCTGGAGGCCGGACGGGCCGGTCCCGAACCGCTGACGGCCCTGGTGGAGGAGGCCCTGGACGGGCTGCACGGGGAAGACGACTGGGTCCTGCACGTGGCGGAATCGGGCGTGTACCTGAACTGGGAGGCCATCGACAGCCGCGGCCTGAGCCGGGCCGACGTGGAAGAGACGGCGGCCGCGGCCGTCGTGACCCATCCGGCCGTATGGAAGGCCTATACGCGCCACCGAATCGAGCGGCGGCTGCTGCCGGAATCAGACCTCACGAAGACGGTCTATCACAGCTTCCATTCCGAGAACAGCGGCGACATCATGCTCATCTCCACGCCCTTCTACCTGCTGCTGGGCGAATACGGGTCGGCCACGGTGGGCACCTCCCACGGATGGCCCCACGACTACGATACGCACATACCGATCATGTTCCACGGCCCGTGGATCGCACCCGGCCACTACCGGAACCGCGTCGACGCGGCGGACATCACGCCGACGATCTGCAACCTGCTGCGGATCACCCTGCCGTCGAACCGCGACGGGCGCATACTGGGCGAGATCCTCAGGTAGGCGTGCCGGCGGCGCGCCGGAACTTCAGTACACTTCGGGGATGAACCGCTGGTCGTCCATGGGGGGGCGGACGTAACCGGAGTCGGTATCGCGGTCCGGCAGATCGATTTTCGACGTAGGAGGATCCTTGTCGTAGGGGAAGAGGCTGAGCAGGTGGGTGATACAGTTCAGGCGCGCGCGGCGCTTGCTGTCCGACGGCACGACGTACCATGGCGCCTGCTTGATGTCGGTGTAGTTCATCATCTCGTCCTTGGCGTGCGAATACTCGTCCCACTTCATGTAGGACTGCAGGTCCATATCGCTGAACTTCCAGCTTTTCAGGGGATCCTTGATCCGGTTCTTGAACCGCCGTGCCTGCTCCTTCGCGCTCACTGAGAACCAGTACTTGATCACGTGGATGTCGGAGCGGACGAGCATGCGTTCGAACTCGGGGCAGGACCGGAGGAACTCGCGGTACTCCTCCTCCGTGCAGAACCCCATCACCCGGTCGACGCCCGCGCGGTTGTACCAGCTCCGGTCGAAGAGGACGATCTCGCCGGCCGAAGGCAGTTGGGCGACGTACCGCTGGAAATACCACTGCGACTGTTCCCGGTCCGTCGGCTTGGCCAGGGCGGCCACGCGGCAGACGCGGGGATTGAGCCGCGCGATGATGCGGGAGATGGTGCCGCCCTTGCCGGCCGCGTCGCGGCCCTCGAAGATGACCACCACCTTCAGGCCATGGTCGACCACCCATTCCTGGAGCTTGGACAACTCGACCTGCAACCGGGCCAGTTCCTTCTCGTAGTGTTTCTGCTTAAGTTTCTTCTTCGTTTTCTTTTCCCGGGTCTCAGGATGATTCCCGTCGAGTTTATTCACGCGCGTTCCTCCTCGTATCGCGAAGGGCCGACTGGTCGACGACCGGTTACCCGGCCCGTGACCGGCCGCTTTGTCACGGTCCATGCCAAGCCGCCCGGTCCGTCCGGGTCTCCTCAGCTTCCGCTCATCGTGAACCGCACGCCCATCCGGTCGAGCTCGTCGATCATCGTATCGAAACCGTCCCCGTAAATCGCCTGCTCGGGGGTAACGAAGGGTCGGCCGGGATGGGGCAGGTCTCCCCGGGCCGTCATCCGTGCGCCGATGGCCGCGGTGAAGGCCGTGGTCCGCGCCATGGAGGTGAAACCCGTCACTTCGTCGTACCGGTCGACCATCTCGGCCGTACGCGTGGCGGGCCGTCCGTCCTTCTCGCCGATCGCGGTGACGCGGAACGTCGTGATGTCGCGGTCCTCCGGGACCATTTTCACCCGGGGAAAGAGCACGGCGTCCACCACGTGCTTGGGGATCACGCTGGTGCCGTCCACGTCCACTGGCTCCTCGCTCAGCAGGCCCAGCTCGCGCAGCACGGTCACCTTGTGCGAATACCCCGGCCAGCGCACGGTCTTCTGCGTGCCGGTGCGCAGGCCTTTCAGCACATCCAACTCGAGGAGCCAGGGGAAGAACCCCTCGTGCCAGGCTTCGCAGTCCCCCACGCCGTCGAAGGAAACCGGTTCCGGGTCGGAGTAGCGGGGGACGTCCACGAGACGCCCGTCCTTCACCATCCGGGCCGTGGAATCACGGAGGGGCAGGCGCTTGCCGCCGAAGACGATCTTGTACCCCAGGGGCGGTTCGGGCCGCGTGGGAATGCCTCCGCACTGTATGTGCAGTTCGTCCGTCCGGTCGAGCTGCTCCGCCAGGCGGCGGCCCAGGATTTCGGTCAGTCCCGGCTCCAGCCCGCAACCCAGGATGACGAAGCCCCGCGAACCGGAAAAGCGCGCCTTCATGGCGTCGAGTTCGTCCCGCGGCACTCCGGCAATGTCCAGTCGGGTAAGGTCCATGTACGGCATGCCCGCTTCGAGAGCGAGCGGAAAAGCCGTCATGCTCGCCTCCCTGGGCAGGGCCGCCACGCCCGCCGCGTGATCCCTCATCACGGCAATGGATTCGTCCCGGTCGTTCATGTCCAGTCGACGGTAGGCGACCTTGTTCGCCCCCGGCTTGTCCCGCAGCGTTTCGCGGCAGGCCCCGAGCTGGTCATCGCTGAGATCGCAGACCGTAACGCATTCCACCTCATCGTCCACCATGGCGTTGTACGCCGCCGCGGGTCCCATCAGGCCGCTGCCGATCACGAGTATACGCACGGGTGCCTCCGTAATGGATCAAACCTGTCGGAACGCAGGTAAAAAGCATGTTGTGGTAGTGACAGCGTCGGAAGTCAGGATCACAATTAGCACGCTGGAAGGGGATCGCGTCAAGGCCAATCTGGCCGGGATGCCGCACCGGATAAACCTTGATCCGGTCCCCCGGCGCCTGTATCTTGGCGCTTACGTTTTCCTCCAAATACCCATCGTATCCGAGCCTCATTCCATGTCAGGAACTGATGATGAATCGAGTCCATCCTCGCGCGTTTTCCGCAGTCTTCCTCTTCGCCTTCGGCCTGGTCTGTGCCCTTGTCCCCGGTACCGTCCGGGCGCAGGACCTTCCATTCGCCATGGAGGTCCGCGTGCCCGGCGTCGAATCCTACGACCCGGCCATCCCCCGTCCTGAATCGGTAATCGGCCACGTGGTGGGCGACACGCACACGCGGTCCCACCTGGTGGCCGCCTACTACCGGGCGGTGGCCGAAGCCTCGGACCGCGTCGTGGTAAGCCGCCACGGCGCCACCTACGAGGGACGCCAGTTGTACCACGCCGTGGTGACATCGCCGGCCAACCATGGGCGCCTGGAAGAAATCCGTCTGGCCAACCTCCGGCTGTCCGACGCGCCGGGCGAGGTGTCGGACGCCATGATCGAGACCATGCCCGTCGTCGTCCACATGGGCTACGGTGTGCACGGCAACGAGGCCAGCGGACCCGAGGCGGCCATGCTGGTGCTCTACCACCTGGCCGCGGGCCGCGGACCGGCCGTGGACGGCCTGCTGGACCGCGCCGTGATCATCATGGACCCCAACTACAACCCGGACGGGCGGGACCGTTTCGTCAACTGGGTCAACGCCAACCGGGGCCGGGTCGCCACGCAGGACGGCCAGGACCGGGAGCACGCGGAACCGTGGCCGGGCGGGCGGACCAACCACTACTGGTTCGACCTGAACCGGGACTGGCTCGTGGCGCAGCACCCTTCATCGAAGGGCCGGGTGGGTCTCTTCCACCACTGGCGCGCCCAGGTGCTGACCGACGTCCACGAAATGGGCAGCAACGCCACCTATTTCTTCCAGCCCGGCATCCCGAGCCGGAACAACCCGAACACGCCGGAACGGACCTTCGAACTGACGGCGGCGCTCGCGGAGCACCACGCCGAGTGGCTCGACCGCCACGGTGCGCTGTACTACTCCAGGGAGACCTTCGACGACTTCTTCTACGGCAAGGGATCTACCTTCCCGGACGTGAACGGCGCCATCGGCATTCTCTTCGAGCAGGCCTCGTCCCGGGCGCTGGAGCGGATGACAAACGACGGGGTCCTGACTTACCCCTTCACGATCCGCAACCAGGTCGCCACCTCGATGTCGACCCTGGCCGGCAGCCTGGCGCTGCGGACGGAGTTGCTCACGCACCAACGCGACTTTTACGCCTCGGCGCCCGAGGCCGCGCGGCGCAATCCCGTCAAGGCCTATGTCCTCGATCTCGGCGGAACGAGGACACGTACGCAGGCCCTCCTGCAGATGCTGCTGCGCCACCGCATCCGGGTCTACGAACTCGCACGGACCGTGCAGGCCGATCGAACCTTGCCGGCCGGGCGGATCGGGGGTTCCGGCGAACGTACCTTCCGCGCCGGCGAGGCGGTCATCATCCCCATGGACCAGCCGCAGACGCGGTTGATCAAGGCCTCGATGGAGCAGGTCACGACCTTCAAGGACTCCCTCTTCTACGACGTCTCGGCCTGGACCCTGCCTCTGGCCATGGGGGTACCGAGCGGTGAACTGCGCAGTTACTCCGACGACCTGGCCGGCGCAGAGATCACCGAAGCCGCCTTCGACGGCGGCGAGCTGATCGGCGGCCACGGGGCCTATGCCTACCTGATGGAATGGGACCGCTACTTCGCGCCGCGCGCGCTCTACCGGATCCTGGACGTGGGCCTCCGGCCCCGGCTGGCCAGGCAACCTTTTTCGGTGGCCGTAGGCGGACCGGACGGTTCCGGCAGCGCGGGTGGCCAGGGCGGCCCAGCCGGGCCGGGCAGCACAGGCGGCCCGACCACCATGGAAAGAACCTTCGACCGGGGCACGATCATCATTCCCGTCGCCCAGCGCGATGCCGCGTCCACCGTGACCGCCGCGCAGGTGCGGGCGCTGATCGACCGGGTCGTGTCGGAAGACCACGTCGTCGTCCACGGCACGGATACGGGCCTGACGCCCACGGGCGGCGACCTGGGCGGCCCCACCTCCCCGGTACTGGTCAAACCGGAGATCGCGCTGCTCTCGGGCCCCGGCACCCGGGCCTACGAGGTCGGCGAGACCTGGCACCTGCTGAACGAGCGGTTCGGCATTCCCGTCTCCCTGGTCGACGTCGACGGGTTCTTCGACCTGGACCTGGACCGTTACACGACCCTGGTCATGGTCACGGGCAGCTACGACCTGGATACGGAAGACGTGAACCGTCTGATGAGTTGGGTGCGGGAGGGCGGCATCCTCATCGCCTGGAAAAGCGCGGCCCGGTGGCTCATCGGCAAGGAACTGATCGACGAGGACCTTAGATCCGCCCGGCCCGATACCGTCGATATCCCCTATGAGCTGGTATCGTCCACGCGGGGGGCGCAGCGTATCGGCGGCGCCATATTCGCAGCCGCGCTCGACACCACCCACCCGCTGGCCTTCGGTTACGGCGACCAGGTACCGCTCTTCCGCAACCACGAGATCTTCTTCGAACCTTCCGCCACGGCCGGGGCTACGGTTGCCCGGTACGCGTCTTCGCCGTTGCTGTCCGGCTACATCTCGCCGAAGCGGCACGGAGAGCTGACGGATTCCGCCGCATTGATCGCCCGGAGGCAGGGTGCCGGCGCCGTCGTGCTCTTCGCCGACAACCCCAATTTCCGGGCATTCTGGTATGGCACGAACGGCCTGTTCCTGAACGCCGTATTCTTTGGGGGCGCGTTCTAGGCGCAACCCAGGAGCGTGGCCGGAGTGAACCGCGCATCCGTTACAGAAAGCCAATCCCATGCCCGTGAAAATCACCGACGTGAAGACCATCCTGACCCAGCCCGCGGGGTCGCGCCTGATCGTCGTGAAGATCCTGACGTCGGAACCCGGCCTCCACGGCCTGGGTTGCGCCACCTTCACCCAGCGGTTCCAGGCCGTCCATTCTGCCATCGAACACCACCTCCGTCCCTTCCTCGTGGGAAAGGACGTGGACGATATCGAAGACCTGTGGCAGACCGCCATGGTGAACGGCTACTGGCGCAACGGACCGGTCCTGAACAACGCGATCTCCGGCATGGACCAGGCCCTGTGGGACATCAAGGGCAAGCGGGCGGGCATGCCCGTGTACCAGATTCTCGGCGGCAAATGCCGGGAGGCGGCGGACACCTACGTCCACGCCGACGGGAGGTCACCGGAAGAGGTGGCGGAAAACGTACTGAAGTACATGGAGCAGGACTATCGGCACGTCCGCTGCCAGACCGGCGGATACGGAGGCCGAAAGCCGCGGGTCACCCCGCCCGAAGGCGCGAAACCCGGGGACTATTTCGATCCGCGGAGCTACATGCGCCGCACGGTGAAGATGTTCGAGCACCTGCGCGCGGCCGTGGGCGACGAGGTGGAACTGCTCCACGACGTGCACGAGCGGCTCACGCCCGCCGACGCCATCGTCTTCGCGAAGCAGCTCGAACCCTACAACCTCTTCTTCCTCGAAGACCCCCTGGCGCCCGAGGACAACGCGTGGTTCCGCCGCATGAGGCAGACCTCGACGACGCCCATCGCCATGGGGGAACTCTTCAACAATCCCGCGGAATGGCTGCCCCTGATCGAGGGACGGCTCATCGACTTCCTGCGCATGCACATCAGCCAGATGGGCGGCATCACGCCGGCCCGGAACGTCGCGGCCATGGCCGCCATGTACGGCATCCGCACGGCCTGGCACGGTCCGGGCGACGTCTCCCCGGTGGGCCACGCCGCCAACCTGCACCTCGACCTGTGGGCTCCGAATTTCGGCGTCCAGGAGTGGTGCCGCTTCAGCGACCTGGTCTACGAGATCTTCCCCGGCACCCCCGAAGTGCGCGGCGGCTACATGTATCCCAACGACCGACCGGGACTGGGCGTCGAAGTGAACGAGGAACTGGCGGTCCGGTATCCCTGCCAGGACGAAATCATCAACTGGACCCAGGCCCGGACGCCCGACGGAGGGCCCGCCCGGCCGTGACCTTCATCTCCGGCTACTCATTGTCCGAAGACTACGCCGGCCACCTCCAGCGGATCGGCGCCTTCGCCATCGACCTGGCCATCCTCACCGCCACGGGCGCCGTGATGGCGCTGGCCGCCGAATTCCTGGATGCCGGCTCGGACCCGGTCACCGTCCCGTTGCTGAGCGCGTTCCAGCTGCTCATGCCCTGGTTCTACTACGCGGCCATGGAGAGTTCGGCCAAAGGCGCCACGATCGGCAAGATGATCCTGGGAATCCGGGTGGCCGACGCCGAGGGGCATACGCCCACTTTTGGCCGCGCCGCGCTGAGGGCCATTCCCAAGTGCCTGCCCGTCCTCTGGCCGGGCTACCTCGCCGCGGTCTTCACCCAGCGCCGGCAGGCCTTTCATGACCTGATCGCGCGGACGCTGGTACTCAAATCCGATACCTAGCGGGAAAGAAACGTAAGTCAAGACGCCTTCTGCTGCGTAGTCAGCACCCCTTCCAGCCGGCCTATACGGGTGTCTATCCTGTCCTCCAAGGCGGCAAAACGTCTGTCCATCATGTTCTCGAGATAGTTGAAGCGCCTGTCCATCTTGTTTTCGAGATAGTCAAGACGCCTATCCATCTTGTCTTCCAGTGCGACCATGCGCGCTTCCAACGTCCCTAAACGCTTATCCATCTTGTCCTCCATGCATTACATGCGCTAATACAGTCTCTCCCTGACCAGTTTCTATTTGGACACTTCCTGTTTGCTATTATCGATTTTGGTCTCTACGCGTGAAACAACCTCAATCAAGTCTCTCAGTTTCTCTTCTACCGAAAGCATCCTGTTATTCAGGTCGCCATATGAGAAGAGCATTACCGTAACGGTGATGGCCGTCATCATTACATGCATTCCGGCGATTGTAACAACCGGAGTCCATGACCAATCTCTCTTGCTGTGTTCGCTCATTATTCAGACCTCATTCGTTTACCGATACGCGCAGGTAACCTTCGACGCGGCCAAGGCGCGTGTTCATGTCGTGCATCTCGGAACGTATCGAGGTGAGTTCCGTCCTCAATCCGGTCAATTCGGTCCGAATTTCATCCCGAAATTCCTTGTTGGATTGATTGATGAAAGTGACGACGGCGATTACGAGGATGCCTATGGCCGATACGATCTGCGCGCCAAAAGCCCAGTTTTCGCGGGACATTCCGGTCATCTTACAACCTCCTGGTGAGTGTGACGATGTGTGTATAGTCGGACCTATATGATTCAATAGTCAGAGATCTGCCTTCAGATCTCGTAGTTTTACCGTTTCTATTCGTTTACCGACACGCGCAGGATACCTTCGACACGGCCGAGGCGTGTATTCATATCGTGGATTTCGGAACGTATGGAGGCGAATTCGGATTGCATTTCCGTCCGCAATCCGGTCAACTCGGCCCGAATCTCATCCCGGAATTCCTTGTTGGATGAATTGATGAAAGTGACGACGGCGATTACGAGGATGCCTATTGCCGATACGATCTGTACTCCAAAGGACCAGTTTTCGCGGGACATTCCGGTCATCTTCCGACCTCCTGGTGAGTGTGACAAAGCATGAAAAACCGACCTCTAAAGCGTATCAGTCGGAGATCACCAGGCGATACTCGGAGTTTTTCTTGGAAAAAGTAAGAAGACAGGCTGGTAAAGACGCGACTACTCAGTCCCGCAGGGCGAGACTTTCTCCGCTGAGCGTCACGCCGATCGGCTCGATGACCACTTGGCGGGGGCCATCCTCAACGACGCCGGCAACCCATGCGCGGATGCCTTGCGCTTCGGCGCAGGCCACCGCCGCGCCCCCGTCTTCCGGGCGGACGAAGAGGGCGAAGCCGGTGCCCATGTTGAGACTGCCGTAGGCCTCACCAGACGTCTGGCGGGTCTCATCCACCATGAACTGCAGGACCTCTGGGACGGGGGGCACTTCGGTAATGCGGTAGGTGAACCGGCCGGGGTGGCGCATGATCTTCCGCCAGCCGTGGCCGGTGATGTTGGCTATGTAGCGCAGGCCGATGCCGGCCTCGAAGGCCGCTTCGGTAACGGGAGGATAGAGCACGGTAGGATCGAGCAGGGCCTCGCCGTACGTCCGGCCGCCGGGCATGACCGTGGCGTACCCTTCCGGCAGCCGCTCGGACAGCTTGCGCGCGAGGGTGAGGCCGTTGGCGTGGATGCCGCTGCTTTCCAGGAGGACGATTGCGTCGCCGGCCGCCAGGTCCTCGCCCAGGGTGAGGCGGGACTTCGGCCGGATGATGCCCACGCAGGAAGCGGCCAAGTCGATGGCGCCTTCCTCCACCACGCCGGTCAGGCAGGGCGTCTCGCCACCGCCCCAGGCCACGCCCAGGACGTCGCAGGCCGCCTTCCAGCCGTCGACCAGGTCGTTCATGCGTTCGGTGTCGTCGAACCAGTCCGAAGAACCGGCGGCCCAGTAGGCGTGGATGCTCAGGGGGCGGGCGCCCACGGTGACGAGGTCGTTGACGGCCGTGGCGATGGTGTCCTGCGCGATGTGGTCGTACCAGGTCCGCCCCGATGCCTTCGATGTTTCCGACCCCTTCGATATCTCCGACATCTCCGGCGGCCCCGACACACCCGACACCGCCTGCACCTCCCGCATCGCATCCGCCACCAGGGCCTTGGTGCCCAGGCATTCGGTGATGGAGGCGAGATAGGCGTCGCCGATATCCACTACGTAGGCCGACTCCCCGCGGCTGGCCGCCACCTCGCGGACACCTGTGTGCGCACCCGCGCGCTCGAGGTTGGCCCCCGTGGTCCGCGCCGCCTGCTGGGCGAGGACCTTCAAAGGATCGATCCGGTCGTAGTCCACACCGGAATCCTCGTAGGTCAGCCGGTTACCGGCCGGCGGACCACCAGGCGCGCCAGCTCCCGCTACCTGATCGCCCGTCGCGCCGCTTCCACCCGGCGCACCACTGCGGTCGCTCGTATGTTCGTCGGCCATGCCCGTCCTTTCGGAGTTCCTCAGGTTCCCGTGGTGAACAGTTCCCGCAGCCTGCGGGCCACGAGCTGGACTTCGCCTTCCTCGAGCTGCAGCGTGCGCGGACCCGGACCGTCGTAGATGATTTTCGGGTCGCCCGCGCGCAACAGCCGGCCCACGTCTTCCCGGGACAGGGGGATGACCACCTCGTCCCAGACCAGTTCCACGTCGCAGTATCCGTGGGTGTTGAGCTCGTAGCGGGCTACCAGGCCGTCGATGCCCTGCAGCTGGTCCGCCAGCCAACGGGCCTTCGCGTTCCAGGCCGCGATCTCCTCCTCCTCGTCGAGGGCCACGTACCGTTCCAGCGCGGCGACCAGGCCGACGATCTCCTCCTTGCCGACCTTCAGTCCCCGTCCGATGCCGTTGTTCGGCGCGTTCTGCATCCGGGCGGCCTCGATCAGGTCGGCGCGGCCCGCGAGGATCCCCGTCGAGTTCGGTCCGCGAATCCCCTTGCCGCCGCTGACCACGACCAGGTCGGCACCGGCTTCCAGGTACTTGGTCAGGTTCTCCTTCGGCGGCAGGTTGGACGCCAGGTCGATCATCACCGGCACGCCCCTGCGCCGGCCGATCTCGATGATTTCAAGGGGCATGAGGGTCTCGGGGTCGTGTTCCTGCCGGTGGCGCACGGGAAAGGGCGGGACACCCCGGGTCTGGTGCTCGATATAGGCCAGGCCGACGAGCAGCGCCGTCCGGTCCGTGATGGCCGCCTCGTATTCCGCGCGGGTGCCGGCCTCCACCAGCTTCATGCCCGCGAAGCCGAACACGTTGTCGTAGAAGAAGCGATGGGCCGTCTGGAACAGGCACTCCACCTTCGGCCAGGTCGGATCGGGCAGGAGCCCCATCCGTTCCTCGTCGGACCCGGTCAACACGCCTGCCGCGCCTACCAGCATCGCCGCGAAGGCGCCGGACGAGACCAGGGCGGCCTCCGCCCCCATGATCTCGGCGATGCGCCGTCCCGCCGCTTCGTGCAGCTCCGCCATGTCCACGAAGTATCGGTTGGCCTCGGCCATGGCCTCCATCACCTCGGCCGGCATGCGCGAGCCGCCCATACTCGAGAGGTGCTCGTGGGCGCCGACGTGGGGCCGTACGCCCAGCAGCCGGGTGTAGACGTTGTCCTTCAGATCGGCCGCCAGGGCCTCCGGGTCGCCGCCCATGCCCGCCGGGGAACCTCCAGCGCCGCCCATACCGCCCGAACTGCCGGCTTCGTCCGTGCCGCCCGCGCCACCCGTGCCACCGGAGCCGCCCGCGCCACCACCTCCCGATGATCCATCCATCTCGCCCGCACCGCTGCAACCGGACGCCGCGACGCCCGCCGCACCGGCCGCGCCGGCCACGCCGGCCAGGGCACTCACCCTGATGAAGGTGCGCCTGTCCAGCCGGTTCAGCCGGTCCAGCCGGTCCAGACCGTCCAGCTCGTCCAGTTCGTTTTCCGCTGCCGCCGAATCAGGCTCATTCACACGCTTGTCTTCCCGGATGTCCTCGTCCATGTGTCCACGCTCCCTACGACCGTTTCTTCGCGGCCATCAGGTTCTCCGTCCGGCTTGCCGCCTGTGCCTCGATCTCCTTGCGCGTCCATCGCTTCCCCTTGTTCATGCCCCCACACGTCTCCGCTTCCCGTTCCCACCGGCGTTTCGACTTCAGGATGTCCTGCCAGAAGGGATAGCTGCTGCACTGGGACGGCCGCACCGGATAGATGGAACACCCCTGGTCGTAGAATACGCAGGGACCGTCATCCGGAGAGACCAGGGAGACGTAGCCGTCGATCTCTTCCGTGTACTTTTCCAGGAAGGTTTCGAACGGCAGGTCCAGGTACTCGGCGATGCGCCGGAATTCCTTCTCGCTGCCGTAGATGAATCCACCCGGGAAGGTGCAGCAGTGGCCGCACCCGTGGCAGGAGAACTGCAATCCGTCGTGCCAGAACTTGCCTTTAGCCATGGCTATTGATCGTTATTGAAAGAGATTCCTTGTTCCTTCGCCAAATTAAAAAACGTTGATAAGAGTTCGAGCAGTTCCAATTCGCCGAGCCCGGGCATAGGATCGTGTATGGCTTAGCCAGACAGCAGCCTGTATCCAGTGCTGTGCATAAGGCATTAGTCGGCGCATTGGCGATTCACTCGTATCACCAAGTTAAATATCGCTCTGTCGATCACCACAGCCGGTGTGGCAGAACTCCCCGACCTTTCAGCCGAATCCCCTATTCTCCCACCGTGGCGATCACCTCGACTTCGCACCGCGCGCCGAAGGCCAGGCCGCTGCCGGCGAAGGCGCTGCGGGCCGGCTTGTCGCCTGGGAAGTACGTGACGTACACCTCGTTGAAGGCGGGCCATTCGGCGATGTCCGCCAGCATGACCGTGGCCTTGATCACCCGGTCCATGGAGGATCCGTTGGCTTCCAGGACCGTCCTGATGTTCTCCATGGTCTGGCGGGCCTCGCCCTGGATGCCCCCCGGCGCCAGGTCCGTCGTGCCTGGAATGTTTCCGATCTGCCCGGAGAGGAACAGCAAATGCCCTACACGCACGGCGTCCGAGAAGGGCAGGTTCATGCTCGCCGTGGTCTCCGAGGTGAGATAGACCGCCTCGGGTGAGGGTGAAGCCGGTTCCGACGACATTTCCGTAGCTTCTGTGGTCGCCGGCAGTTCCGACCCCTCCGGCGCCGCGGACATCGTGGGCGTCTGCGCGGCTTGTTGAGCATCCGTCGATGCGTCCTGAGCCTGTTCCGCGCAGCCCGCGGTCGACAGCAACACAAATCCGGCAAGCAGCAGCGGCATAACGCCAATTAACCGCGGCGAATCGGAAAGTAGCAGCGGTGCGAAGGTCTTCGCCAACCACATGAATGAATCGACAGGACGTAGCGTTCCGGTCATGTTTCGCTCCAGAGTTCAGAGGTGTCTGTTGCTGTGCGTCAACGTGGTTATATACTTGTAAAGGTAAACCTGAAACTAACAATTTGAAGTTGACCCGGTCAAGCATACATGTTATCTCTTGTGTTGCACAGGAGACACACAATGATCCGAGAGGCGTACTCGATCCGTCCGTGTCGTCGTCGATGGATCACCGCACTGCTTGTCGCCGCACTGTCCCTTGCGGGCGCCGATACGGCAGCGGCGCAGGCCGGCCAGCGCATCTTCCGCTCGATCCCTGCGCCGGGCGACACGACGCACGTAGCCGTACCGGGCGGGCGGTTCGAGAAGGGCGGTTTCGGCCGGTGGTTCTATGGCAGCGACTACCGCCAGCTCTGGACGACGCCGCTCGATCTGCCGGTCCTTGATCTGGATACCGTGGGCGGCGGGCTGTCGCCCATGCGACCCGGCGGCGCCGGCCAGTCCATTTCGCTCCATTTCATGGGCGAGGACGGCCGCCGCTACACGGTGCGCTCCATCGACAAGGACCCATCCAAGCGGTTGTTGGAGGAACTCAAGGACACGGTCGTCGAGGACGTGATCCAGGACCTCGTGAGCGCCCACCTGCCCGCGGCGGGCCTGGTGGTGGACGCCCTGATGGACGCAACCGGAGTCCTGCATGCGCCGCACCGGCTCGTGGTGATCCCCGACGATCCCAGGCTGGAATCGTTTCGCGAGGAATATGCCGGGCTGATCGGCACCCTGCAGGAACATCCGTCCGAAGCCCCCGGCAACGAGCCGGGATTCGCCGGTTCACGCCGGGTGAGCGGCTCGGAGCGGTTGTACGAGGGCCTCGAAGAATCCCCCTGCGAACGCGTGGACGCCCGGGCCTATCTCAAGGCGCGGCTCATCGATTTCCTGATCGGCGATTCGGACCGGCACCGGGGCCAGTGGCGCTGGGCGCAATTTCCGGTCGGCGACTGCTACACGTGGCTGCCGGTCCCCGAAGACCGGGACAAGGCCTTCATCGACCTGGACGGCCAGTTCATGAAACTGGTACGCCGTATCGAGCCCAAGTTCGTCCGCTTCCGGGAGAAATATCCTAACCACAAGGGGCTGTCCCGCACGGGCTGGGAACTGGACCGGAGGCTGCTGGCCGAACTGGAATGGAGCGCGTGGGAGACCGTGGTCGCCGCGGTACAGTCCGAATTGCCGGACCCGGTGATCGACGAAGCCGTCCGGCGGCTACCGGATCCGTTCTACGCGCAGGTGGGGGAATTCCTTGCCCGGACGCTGAAAGTGCGCCGGGACCGGCTCGATGAATTCGCGGCGCGGTACTACGGGTTCATCAGCGACCAGGTCGAGATCCGGGCGACGGACGAGGACGAGTACCTCGAACTGGATCACCGGACCGATGGCGCGCTGGAGATCCGCATCAGCCTGGCCGGGAACCGGGACGCGCCCTACTTCCGCCGCACGCTCTATCCTAACGAGACCAGCGAGGTCAGGATCTACCTGCACGGCGGGGACGATCAGACCAACGTCGTCGGAGACAGGGCGAGGATCAAGGTGCACGTGGACGGGGGCGGGGGCGACGACACCTTCGCGAACAACTCCCGGGCGGGACGCCGGACGACACGGTTCTACGACGCCCGGGGAAGCAACCTCTTCGAAGGCGGCCGGGCGCACGTCAACGAGCGACGTTTCGTGCGGCCGAGGAACGAGAGCGCGATCTCGCAGGACATCTATACCCTCGACTGGGGCCGTGTATCGGGTATTCGCCCGGTGGTCTACTACAAGTCCGACTTCGGCTTCTACGCCGGGCTTCAGTACGCCCGATTGAGTTATGGCTACCGGAAAGCGCCGTATGCCGCGCGATACGCCATCGACGTCGGCGTCGCCTCACGGGGTGGAGTTAAACCCTTCGTCATCTATTCCGGCCGGTTCCGGCATATGCTTCGGAGCCTGGACGGACAGCTGGAGATGGGGTACTCCGGCATCAACATGGTACGCTTCAACGGCTTCGGCAACGACTACAATCTCACGGAGGACGAGCCGTTCTACGAGCTGGAACAGGCGCAGTTCCTTCTCGCACCCGCCCTGTCATTCACGGGTTCCGGTGATGCGCACGGTAAGTGGAACCTGGCGGGCGGCCCCGTCGCCAAGATAACCAACACCTCATTAGACGAGAACGAAGGGAAGTTTATCGCATCCTACGAAACGCCGCTGTACGGGACGGGATCCTTCGGGCAGGCCGGGGTGCGTGGGGAAGTCGTCTTCGACACCCGCGACCATCCGGCTCACGCCCGGCGGGGCGTGCGGATCAGGCTGGCCGGTGAACTCTATCCGGCGCTGTGGGACGTCGAATCGATCTTCGGCAATGTCGCGGGGGAGGCGTCCACCTACCTCTCGGCGAACATCCCCGCCTCCCCCACCCTCGCCCTGCGCGTGGGCGGCAAAACCGTCCTCGGGGAGTATCCCTTCCACGAAGCCGCTGCGATTGGCGGTTCCGAAAACCTGCGGGGATTCCGCAAGTTCCGTTTCGCGGGGGATTCGGCGGTCTACGGCAACGGTGAGATACGTTTCCGGCTGGCCCCGATCAAGTTCCTGGTTCCCGGTGACCTCGGCGCGTTCGGCGCCGTCGACGTGGGGCGTGTATTCTACGGGGACGATCCGGGTAATGCCGACAACTGGCATATCGGCCGGGGCGGCGGGCTCTGGGTCTCCTTCACCGAGCGGCGGGCGACGCTGAGCCTGGCGATGATGGACAGCAAGGACAAGACCGAGCTGTACCTGTACTTCGGGTTCATGTTCTAGGGGAGGGCCGGGGGCCGACTGGGGGCCGACGCGGCACCCGGGATCAGTGGACCTACCTGCCGTCCGACTCGTCCCGCAGCGGAATGCGCATCTGGAACACGGGCGTTTCCTGTCCCGTTCTCACGACGCGCACGACGGGCACGACGGGGACTTCTCCTCCCTCGAGGCTGACGAAGTCGAGCACGACGAATCCCGGAACGGCATGGGCGAAGATCGTTCCGGGAAGGTCGGTCACCCGCGTCACCTTGCCGGTGGAGCCCGCCCCGCTCACGATGTGCATCCGGGCAATCTCGTCGCCTTCGAAGAGCTGCAGGCTGTGGTCATGTCCCGCGGCGTAGACGAGGGGCCTGTGTCTTCCGAGTGCGATCTCGACTTTTTCCGCGTAGTCCACGTATTTCGGGTGGTGCAGCGTGAGTTCGGATCGTGGCTGCAGCAGGAGATGATACAGGTTGACCAGGATATCGATGAACATCCCGCGCCCCAGGTCGGCGCGGTCTCCGGCGGACCGCAGCGGATAATGACTCGCCACGATCACGAAATGCTCCTCCAGGGCGGCGAACGCCTCGTCGATCTGCCTGCCAAAATCCCCTTCTGTGCATCCGTCGGCGTCGACAACATCGGAGAACCACGGCAACCAATCGATGGCGACGACCGCGATCCCCCGTTCCATCTGCTCCCCCGGCCGAAGCAGTTCGCGGACGGCGGGACCCGGACATCCGTCCCGGGGCAGGAAGTCCACGTCTCCCGCGGGCCAGGCCAGTACGAACTCCTGCTGCGCGATGACGCGCTCTCCCGTCCAGTCTCGCGGAGACGAACCCCAATCGTGGTTGCCCGGTAAGAAGATCCGCAGCGCCGAGGTGGCCTCGAGTTGCTGGCGCAGCACGGACTCGCCCCAGGCGCGGTTATCCTCTTCCAGTCCCGACGGGTATAAATTGTCGCCCAGAAACACGACGGCGGCACGGTCCGGCGGAACCGCCCAGCGCCCGATTGCGGCTAAAGTCGGGTCCTCCGGAACCGGCTCGCCGGTGTCCCCGGCCAGGATGACGCGATAGGCGACCCGGGCCGTATCGGCTGGGCCGGCGGTGGCGATCGTGTCCGCTGGGGCGGCCCACCGGATGAACGGGTCCCCGTCCGCGTCGTAGTTTTCACCCCGCAATCGTCCGGCGTGGCATCCTGCCAGGAATACGGCCAGCGCCAGGAGCAGTGCGGCCACCGACAGGAATTCCGGCCGAGCGTATTTTGATCTTTGCAATTACCGATCCTTTACAACGGGGTAGACACTCAGGGTCGCGCGCTTCCCCGCCCCTTCATCCGCTATGACCAGGGAATTGTCGGCTGCGAAAGTGATGCCCTCGGCCTGCCGGTGCCGGCTGGCCTTCAGTCTGATTACGGCGAGGACCGATCCCCCGGGGGTAATCTCGGCAACGGCGCGCTGGCGGGCCGCCACGACAAAGTAGTGTCCCGATGCCGGATGCCGTTCGATGCCCGAGGGTTGGAATGTCACGCGATCAATCGGGCGGGCGAACGCGTCGGCCTCTATGTGGATGCGCCCGTTTTCGACAAGCCGTTTGGTAACAAGCGACCAGCGGTAAATGACGATCTGGTCCCCCTGCCGGGGGGTTCTGGGGTTCTTGCTGACGAGCAGCAGCTCGCGCCGGTCCGGATCGTACGCAAGTCCCTCTATTTCATGCACTCGTCCGACGCCGGTCTCAAACCGGTTGTAGGGAACGGCCGCCCCATCGTCGCCTTCAACGAACTCGTACAGCCGGCCCGCGCTCGTGACGAGGTACAGGCGGCCCTCAGCGGCGGCGATACCTTCAAAGTCGTCGGCGACCCGGCCGCGCGGACCACCGAGTTCGAAGTCTTTCACGATCGAACCATCGCGGTAGTCGATTTCTACTACCGTGCCTCTTTCGTCATCGTGGGCGAGAAGCCGGTTCCCCGCGAGCATGGCCAGGCCGGATATTTCCCGCATCCGCCTCGGCAGCCTGAATTGCCGGTCCGGCTCTTCGAAAGCGTAACGCCCGAGGAGAAGAGGATCCCCCGAGATCGCCGCGGTGGAATCGGCAATGGATGCCAGGGCGACCGTGGCTGCGGCCCTTGCGATCACCGCTGAATCCATAGTCGCGCGCTGCCCCGCAGCGGCGCCATCATCTTGCATCGCAGGAACACCGCCTGGTGCGCCATCACGCCGCGCTTCCAGGTCCGGATCGATCGATGCGCCCTCGTCCGGATCGTCCGGCGCGCCCTCCCGCACCAACAGAGCCACCGCAAAGAAGACCACGCTCAAGCCCAGAAACGCCGCCAGAAGCTTATTGCCCGGTGCCCTCATAGACCACCTCTCCTCAGGGTTGCGGCCGCTCCTCCAACTCCACCTTTGCGGCATGACCCTCGGTGATTTTCTCAAGCGCCGAGGTGAATGCGTCCGGGTCCGCCTTCTTTTTCATTCGGACGTCGAACTCGACGATCGAAGCGTCGTCTTTCTGTTCCACTACCCCCGCGAACTGCCAACGCGCGGCATGGGTCGCCAGCAGCGCTTCGGCGGCCTGCTGCGCTGCTTCGGTCCGCGACGTATGTACCCTGAGCCTGGAGGTGAACGGTTTCGCTTTTTTGTCCGACTGGGGATCGCTCCCGTCAGGCAACTGGTGCCCACCGGGCGGATGCACCAGTCTGAGCCCGGACAGTACCGCGGGCTCCGCGCCCCAGTTCATGCGCCAGACGACGAGTACGACGGCATTGAAAGCCACCGAGGCCAGGATCGCCACCGAACCGTACTGGATCCCGGCGGCCAGCCCGATGCCGATGACGATGAACATATAGATGGCGTCCATGGTCTCGTTCAGCGACGTGCGGAAGCGTACCGCGGCGACAATACCCGCGATACTGAAGGCGAGGGCGATGCTGTCCTTCACGAGAAACACGACGAGGGCGATCGCGATGGGGACGACGAGGAGGGTCTGGGCAAAGGCCTGGTCGTATTTCTTGCGGGGCCGCGTCCAGCGATAGACCCAGACCACGGGCAGGGCGAAGAGAAAGGAAAACAGCAACGACATGGTCACCGGAACAAACACCTGGGACAGGCCCGCGTCGGCCTCGAACTGTTCGAAATCCAGGGCCGGGAGGGAGCTGTCTTCGATCCGTTCGGCCACCTGAAATTCGAGGAAGACCCCCGGAAGCAGTTCCCACAGGGCCGCGAAAAACAGAAACGAGGCGATATAGTAAACCACGAGCCGTATAATGATATGGTCGAGCAGGCCAGATCCTTGCATAAGTCACCTCGGAGTCGTGCGATGCGAGGGCGGTCAATCCATGCGCCCTACCACGTGAAACTGAATGATCCGGCCACCCGCGGATCGGACCCGGCCACTTGCGGATCGGACCCGGCCCTGCCGGCGTCCACGGCCTTGTACCGGCCTGGCACCGCCGACCAGTCTTCGTAGATACTGCCGTCCAGAAAATACCGCCGCGTCATACCGGGTCCCATGGCCGGCCTGTCCGACAGAAAGAGTTCGTAGAAATGCGCAGGCGGGTCCGGACCGGTCCGATTGCCGTATGGGACGTACTCGCCGAGACCGTCGCCGTCGACGTCCGCCCGGATCCAGTCGAGCTCGAGCAGGCCGTTATAGGTCCGGTCGGCTATCATGGCGCTTACCTCGGCGTCAAATCGCGTGATGATCGCATCGGCTTCCGGAAGCGAACGGCGTACGGCGAGGTGAAGCGATCGCGCGAGCAGCGGCGTCGAGCCAAACACCAGACGTGTCCGCGCTTCGTCTCCGTGATTGGAGATGAGGTACTGGACGACCAGGTCGTCCAACAGCGCGTAATCCACCTCGCCGTTCAGGAGTCTTGCGACACCGCCCTCGTCGCTGTTCGAGCGGACGAATTCCGGCCCGCCCTCAGTCACGTCCACACTTGCGTAGGCGAGCCCGGCGACCAGGGCGACCTTCGTTCCGTCGAGGCCGGCCAGGGAGGCAGCGGATACGTCACTGCCCGTCCGCCCCACGAGGATCAGCCGGTTCTCCAGATACGGCCGGGAGTAGATCATCGCGCCTTTCCGCGCTTCATTCTGCCAGACTGCCGCACTTCCGTCGAACCCTCCGGTCAGCAACACGGACGACAACCTTTCTTCGTCCATGACGACCGTATCGACGCCGATGCCCATGCGCTCCAGGGCCGCTTCGACCAGGTCGAGGGCGAACCTGGGTTTTCCCGGCACGCCGGCAAAAGGCGACCATGTTGTCGTCACCAGTCGCAACGGCCGGCCTGACAGCGCGGGATGACCGTCGAATCGCGCGCCAGAGGCAGACACATCTGCCGGACCATTCGTAGCGGCGTCCTGCTCGTACAGGCTTCCCGATGGGTCGCCTGGCCGGACTTCCGCATTGGAATCGAACAATGCGAACTCCTCCACGATCACCGCCACCACGAAAAAAACGAAGCTGAAGATAAGAAACCATACCAGCAGTCTGTTACCCGGTCTGTACATGATCCTTACCTTGTTGTTTGACTAAAACGCGAAGCGTGGCCCTGACCGCCTGCAGGACCCCGGCCTCGAACTAAGCCGCATCCGCTATGGTATATCACACGAGAGCCCGGCGATTCGGAAGGCTCTGCGTATCAGACAGCAATGTTGAAAAAGCAAAAAGTTGTTATAGCAGGTTACCTATACGCTAAGGAAGTTCAACCATAATAAAAACCACGGAGCCGTACTTCGCATGCTAAAAAACGAACGGTATGCTAAAAACCTGAAACTATGTACTAAATAAATGATTATATTAACTGTACATTCAACAGATTATACCTATGAATCCGTAGCGGCGCACACGATTCTGAGAGTTTCCCGGTTTGCTTACGTCCCGCTTCATCTCATCTGTTGTCGCGCTTTTGGTCCTGTCGGCAGCACTGGTTTCGTGTGGCGGAGGGGGATCTTCGCAACCCGGTCCGACGTCGCCCGTTACGCCGACACCACCTCCCACGCCTACACCGCCGCCGACGCCTCCTCCGCCACAACCCGTCCCGACCAGTGTCCGGATCACGCCGGCCTCCCTGACCCTGACCGCCCTGGGACAGACCGCGCAACTGACCGCCGCGGTCAACGATCAGAACGGCAGTCCGATCACCGGGGCATCAGTGGCCTGGTCATCGAGCAACACCGACGTAGCCACGGTGAGTACCGGAGGCCTGATTACCGCCGTGAGTAACGGAACGGCCCGCATCACCGCGCGTTCGGGCAGCGTCTCGAACGGGATCACGGTGACCGTATCGGCGCCCCTTCCCAACCGCGCCCCGGAGCCAGTGGATGAAATAGAACCTCAGGCACTGGTCGAGAACGGTTCTCCCGCGGAGTTGGACGTATCCGCCGCCTTCCGGGACCCGGACGACGACGAACTGACCTATTCCGCGGAATCCAGCAACGACCAGGTAGCCACGGCGGAAGCGTTCGGCGCCACCGTCACCATCCGTCCCGTCGCGGCCGGCGAAGCGACCGTGACGGTCACGGCGACCGATCCGGACAGCCTGAGCGCCACGCAGTCCATATCGGTCATCGTTACGGGGGTGAATACCCGGCCTCAGGCGGTGGGTATGCTCGCGGACCTGAGACTGGTCGAGGGCGGACCGGCAGAGGAACTGGACGTGTCCGACGCGTTTCTCGATGCCGAAGGCGACAGTCTGGTATATACCGCTGTATCGAGCGACGAACTGATCGCCACGGTCGGAGCGATGGAAGCGCGGATCACGATCCGGCCGGTATCACCGGGAAAAACGACGATTTCAGTCCATGCGACCGACCCGGAAGGCCTGAGCGCCACGCAGAGCTTCGCCGTGACGACGGTGGTTTCGAGTCCGGATCGGAATGCGCTCGTCGCGTTCTACGAAATGACAGGCGGGCCGGATTGGACGGACCGGTCGAACTGGCTGTCCAACGCACCGATGAACGAGTGGCATGGCGTCACGACAGACGCCGACGGCATGGTCATCAGGCTGGAGCTGAACGCAAACAGTCTTCGGGGCACGCTCCCGGCTGAACTCGGGCGGCTCGGCAATCTCACGGCATTGGACCTCGGCGGCAATCACCTGACGGAAAGCATACCGTCCTCGGTCGGCCAGTTGATCTTGCTTGAATCGTTGAACCTGGAAGAGAACCAGCTGACGGGTCCTATGCCTCAGGAAATCGAGCACCTGCGAAATCTCGAAACACTCTATCTTGCCGGAAACCAACTATCCGGCGGAATTCCCGGTGAACTCGAGCATCTCGATGCGCTTGAAGCACTTGACCTCGGGGATAACATGTTCTCGGGCGCCATCCCGCCCGAAATCGGCACGTTGCAGACCCTCGTCCACCTTGATCTATCGGCCAATCAGCTATCCGGTCCGCTGCCCCCTGAAATGGGCCGGCTCGGCAATCTGACCGCCCTCAACGTGGCCTCGAACCCGGAACTCGCCGGACCGCTGCCCCTGGCACTTTCAAATCTCGACCTGGAAAGCCTGCACGTTAACGGAACCCAACTTTGCGTGCCGTTATCCGAGGAATTCCTGGAATGGCTGAGTGATATACCGGATCTCAGCGAAATACCAATACCTGTCTGCCCGGACGAGTAATCCGGATCGACAAACCCTTAAACCGCCGCGACGCCTGCCGTCGCACGAAGGTGTGGCCATTTGATGTATCGAACCGCTAAACTCGGATTCCCGGTTATCCTTTGCCTGGTGGCCGTATCTCTTTTCACCTGTGGGAAAGACAATCCCACCAGTTCCTCACGGCAGGAAGCAACCGCACCGAAGGCCGCGGCAAGGCCACAGACCACGGCAGCCGGTCCGCAGACCACGGCAGCCGGTCCGCAGGCCACGGCTACCGGTCCGCAGGGCACGGTCACCGGTCCGCAGGGCACGGTCGCCGGCCAGGCAGGGCAGGCCACCGAGCAGGCCACCTCACCGGATTACGTGATCGAATCGGTGGAAGTCAGCGAATCGAGCCTGAGCGCCGGACAGCGTTTCTCCATGACCGCAACGGTCAAGAACCAGGGCGTGGACTACCCCGGTTTTGATCTGGCAACGCTGCGGTTCTACCGTTCTTCCGACGCCACGATCTCCACCGCTGACACGGAACTCGGTGATCGGCCCATCCTCCCGCTCGACGCGAACGAGACCCGGGAGTGGTCCCTGCCCGTCCTCTATGCGCCGTCGGCGGCCGGTACCTATTACTTCGGGGCCTGTGTCGACCCCCTGCCGGAAGAAGCCGACCGGCAGAACAACTGCTCGGTCGCGGTGGCGGTGAGCGTCGGCGGACCCGATCTGGTCGTCGATTCCCTCGCGGTGAGCGAATCGAGTCCGAGTGCGGGCCAACGCTTCTCCATGACCGCCAGGGTGCGGAACCAGGGCGCCGGCGCCACGATCGACCTGACGACGCTGCGCTTCTACCAGTCCGCCGACGCGACGATCTCCACCGCCGATACGGAACTCGACACCCGGCCGATCCTGACCCTCGACCCGGGCGGGACCCGGGAGTGGTCCCTGCCCGCCCTGTACGCGCCGTCAACGGCCGGCACCTATTACTACGGCGCCTGCGTCGATCCGCTGGCGGAAGAAACCGACCAGCAGAACAACTGCTCGGCAGCACTGAAGCTGACCGTCGGAGGACCCGACCTGGTCGTCGATTCCCTCGCGGTGAGCGAGACGAGTCTGAGCGCCGGGCAGCGCTTCTCCATGAGCGCGACGGTCAAGAACCAGGGCGGCGGCGGATCCATATCCTTGACGACCGTGCGCTTCTTCCTGTCCACAGACGCGACGATCTCCACCGCCGACACGGAGCTCGATACCCGGCCCATACTGCCCCTCGACCCGGCCGAGACCCGGGAATGGTCCCTGCCCCTGCTCTATGCGCCGTCCACCGCCGGCACCTACTACTACGGCGCCTGCGTCGATCCCCTGCCTGAGGAAACCGACCAGCAGAACAACTGCTCGGACGCGGTGACCATATCCCTGAGAACGGCGGACCTCATCGTCGAGCGGCCTACGGTCAGCGACGTCAGCTCCACCGCGGGCGGCAGGTTCTCCCTGGGCGCCACGGTGCGCAACCAGGGCGGCGGCGACGCCGTCGCGTGGACGACGCTTCGGTTCTACCAGTCCGGCGACGCCGCGATCTCGACCGCCGATACGGAGGTCGGCACATGGGCCATATCTCCCCTGGAGGCGTCCGGATCGCAGGAAAGGACGCTCAGGTTCCTCGAACTGCCCTCGGACGGCGGCACCTATTACTACGGGGCCTGTGTGGATCCCCTGCCCGGCGAGGCCGACACGGGGAACAACTGTTCGGGCGGGGTGACCATTACCGTCAGCAGCCCCGACCTGGTCGTCGATACCCCGACCGTCAGCGAGCGCAACCCGGCGCCCGGCGAGCAATTCGACCTCAGCGCCACGGTGCGCAACCAGGGCGGCGGCGACGCGGCCAATTCGACCACGCTCCGCTACTACCGCTCGAGCGACGCCGCGATCTCAGCCAACGATACCGAAGTCGGGACCGACTTCGTAAGCAGGCTGGACGCGGCGGCAACCGCCGAGGAGTCGATCTCGCTGACGGCGCCCGATGCGGCGGGAACCTACTATTACGGGGCATGCGTGGACGCGCTGGCCAACGAGACGGGCACGGGGAACAACTGTTCCATGGGCGTCGCGGTGACCGTGGGACAGACCGCCAACCAGCCCCCGGTAGCCCGGGGCATGATCCCTGACCAGGAAGTGGACGGCGGCGAGTCGGTCACGGTGGACGTGTCCTCGTATTTCACGGATCCCGACGGCGATGCGCTGACCTACCAGGCCCTGACGTCTGACGCCGCAGTCGCGACCGCTTTCATTCCGGGCAGCGTGGTGACGATCCGGGGCGTGTCGGCCGGCAGCGCGACGATCACCGTCACGGCCAGCGATGGCAGCCTGACCGCCGGGCAATCGATTCACGTCACCGTGCGGCGTTCCATCGTCCCGCTTGCCGATCTCATCGTGGAATCGCCGTCGGTCAGCGACGGTAGTCCCGAACCGGACGAGCGGTTCACGTTCCGCGCGACGGTTCGCAACCGGGGCGACGGCGACGCCTCGTCCTCGACCACGCTGCGGTACTACCACTCCGGGGACGCCACGATCTCGGCCGCGGACACGGAAGTCGGCACGGACAGCGTGCGCTCCCTGGACTCTTCCGAGACCAGCGACGAATCGATCGCGTTGAACGCGCCTTCAGACGCGGGCACGTACTACTACGGCGCCTGCGTGGACGCGGTGTCCGACGAATCCGACAGTCAGAACAACTGTTCCGTCGCCGTGACGGTGACGGTGGGCCAGCCCGTCAACCAGGCGCCCGTCGCACAGGGCACGATTCCGGCACAGAACGTGGAGGTGGACGAATCGGTCCGAATCACCGTGTCCTCTTATTTCAGCGATCCTGACGGCGACCGGTTGACGTTCTCGGCCGCCACGTCCGACGCGGCGGTCGCCACGGCGGCCACTTCGGGCAGCGTGGTGACGGTGGAAGGCAAGTCGGCGGGCAACGCGACCATCACCGTTACGGCGGACGACGGCAGCCTGACCGCGAGGCAGACGATCCGCGTGACCGTGCGGAACCCCGTCGTGCTCGCGCCGGACCTCATCGTGGAATCGCCGACGGTAAGCGAAGATCAACTGAGTGCCGATGAGCGATTTACCTTCCGGGCCACCGTGCGCAACCAGGGAGACGGCCGGGGGTCTTCCACGACCCTGCGTTATTACCTTTCCACCGACGACACCATTACTTCCGGCGACACGGAACTGGGTACAGACCGCGTATCTTCGCTCAGACCATCGTCCACCAGCAATGAATGGATCTCCCTTAGAGCGCCGGCGGCGCTCGGCACGCACTACTACGGCGCCTGCGTGGACGCGCTGTCCGAGGAGTCGAATAACGGGAACAACTGCTCCGCCGCGGTCATGGTGACGGTCGTAGGTCCCGACCTGGTCGTCGGACTGCCTTCGGTATCCAACGCCAGTCCGCAGGTCGCGGAAGTGTTCGCCCTGAGCGTGACGGTCACCAACCAGGGCGCCGGCGACGCCACCTCCTCGACGACGCTTCGCTACTACCGGTCCGACGACACCACGGTATCCTCCGACGATACGGAAGTGGGAACGGACTACGTATCCAGGCTCGACGGCGGCAGGACCGGCGACGAATCCATCAGCCTGGCGGCGCCGGACGCCGCCGGAACCTACTACTACGGCGCCTGCGTGGACGCGCTTCCCGCTGAAACGAACGACCAGAACAACTGCTCCGGTGTGGTATCCATCGACGTCATGGAAAAACCGACGATCGTCGGCGCCGACGCCTACGCATACCTCACGCAGTCGGTACAATCGGTCGGCGACCCCGTCGCCCTGATCGAAGGCGACCAGGCCCTGTTGCGCGTATTTCTGGCAAGAGACGGCGACGATGACGTCGGCATCCCGCCGGTTCGCGCCACCTTCTACCAAAACGGGTCGGTCGCGCACGAGGTGGATATACCGGGCAAATCCGCCAGCATACCCGAGCAGATCGAGGAGGGCGTGCTGGAACTGTCTTCCAATGCGCTGATACCCGGCTCCGTCATCGAGCCGGGCCTGGAAATGGTCGTCGAGGTCGACCCAGACAGCACCCTGGACGCGGCGCTCGGAATTGCCCGTCGCATACCGGCCACGGGACGCACCTCCGTCGACGTCCGGACAGTTCGTTCTTTCGACATCCTGGCGATTCCCTATCTTTGGGAAGACAACCCGGACCGTTCCATCCTGACGGAGATCAACGCCATCACCTCACGCGGCGAAGTCCTGCGCGAAACCCGCGACTATCTGCCGGTGGGCGACATTACGTACGACGTGCACGACCCGGTATTCGTTTCGTACGATCCGACCGGTGATCGCGCCGAGGATCTCATTACGCTGACGGAATCGATTCGCGACATGGAAGACTCGGAGGACACCTATTACATGGGTGTGTTCAGACGCGGAGGCGACAACGGCGTCCTTGGAATCGCATACGTAGGCGGTTATTTTCTGGGGTACATCAGGGAGTATTCGAGTGTGACCGTGCTGCAAGGTCCCGTCATCGCGCACGAATTCGGCCACAATCTGTCTCTGCGGCACGCGCCGTGCGGCGGTCCTTCCGGAACGGACTCCAACTATCCGGAATCCGACGGATCCATCGGCGCGTGGGGCTACGACTTCAGCAGGCGGGAATTGATATCCCCCAGCCGGCCCGACCTGATGAGCTACTGCGAGCCGGAGTGGATAGGCTACTACAGTTTCAACAAGGCGCTTCGCTGGAGACAGTCCAAAGACGTCAGGCTGGCGGTAACGCCGTCCACCACACTGGGGCTGATGCTCTGGGGCCATGTAGACGCATCCGGAGACCTCGTGCTGGAACCGGCTTTTGCCGTCGAAGCGCCACCGAACGTCCCTCAAGGCAGCGGTCCGTACCGGCTCACGGGACAGAGTACGAACGGCAGCGTCCTTTTCGATGTTTCATTCGGATTGAATGGATTCGGCGACATAGGGGGCGGCGGCTTCAACTTCATCCTTCCGTTCCGGGCGGACTGGCCCGGCAGGCTGGATCAGATCACCCTTTCCGGGCCGGAAGGCGTGGTGATACAGGATAAGGAAAGCGACCGTTCCGCGGCGCTTTTGCTGGACCGCGCCACCGGCCAGGTACGCGGGTACCTGCACGACTGGGCCGTCACGGGCGCGGGGATGCCGCCGGCCCGCCGCGTACTGCCCGAACCGGGACTGGAGGTGATTACGAGCCAGGGCGTTCCCGATGCGGCGGACTGGTAGCGCACACTGGGAGTTGCGCACACTGGGAGTTGCGCACACTGGAAGAAGCGTGCATTCACCTGCAAAAAGAAAGAGGCGATAAGGCCATGAGAAACACTGCTACGTCTGTACTACTGGTTGCCATAGGCATGGGTTGCGGCGGCGACAAGAGCGTAGAGCCGAGACCCCAGCAGGATTTCCCGCCCAGGGCGGTCGAGACCTTTGAAGTGCAGACGCTGACGGCCGAGCGGGAGCGCTTGATGATCGATTTCGCGACGGCATTCAACGACCCGGAAGAGCGTCCGCTGAGCTACTCGGCGGAATCGAGCCATCCTTCGGTCCTCACGGTCGCCATATCCGGATCGGTCCTGACGATCACCCCGTTGGCCGAGGGAAGCGCCACGGTGTCCATCAAGGCCTCGGACCCCGGCGGGAACAGCGCAACCATCACCATTTCCGTAACGGTAAACGCTCCTGCCCATCCCGACGATGACGAAAACTATCAACCGTTATCGAGACTGATCGTCATGGCAAACAGCGTGGAGTTCTTTGGATTGTCCGCGCAGGGGTCCGGCTCCTGCATCGACGTCGATCCACAGACCGTGTACGGGTCGGGATACGAAACGGCAAGTTACCGGTTTCACCATTCGAGATGGCAACGGCAGGACGAATTCGGCTGGATAACGATACCCGGAACGGTGCGCGGCGAAAACAAGCTGTGCGTGTACGCGCCGCCCCAGTCGGGACTATACAGAATGGTCGGCGACGTTACGATAAGCCGAGATGGACAAACGAGACTACGGTTCAGCTCGAACGTATTGAATCACTGAGTAGCGGGTCGGTCCGAAAGCCGGCGCCGTCGCTGCGCCGCCGCGAGGAACATGCTGATGTCGAAGGCACTCCTTTTGATTCCTATCCTGGGTCTCACTCATTTCCTGGGCCTTACCGCTGGCTGCTCAATGGCTTTGCAGACGGCTTCGAACGACGATTCCGCACTCGATCAGTCCTCAGGCGCGGACGCGAGACCGTCCGCATCGTCCGCATCGTACGGGGAATACGCCTGCGAACCCACGGCCGGTTCCCTGGAAGCCGACACCACCCTGGCGGATCGGGCCGGCCGGTATCACCTCATCCTTGTGGCGGACTCCAGCATAGTGGCGGACCCCAGCGGCGCCGCAGCGGATTCCAGCCGCACCTCCCGCCGTGCCGTTTCCGGTCAACTCACCCTGCGCCGGCTAGCCCGCGAAGCGGACTCGTCGGGCTCTGCGGACTCGATTGACCGGTCGAACGATCCCTCGACGCCCCTCTACGGGTTCACGGATCTCGATCCGAAGTCGGTCGGCGCGCACCGCGTCGGCGATCCGGGTAGCAGGGACCCGTCGGCCCCCGGCGTGCTCGTGCTCGAAAGGGAGGAATACGGTCGGTCCATCATCACGCTGCGGCTGGGTTCGCTTGCCAACAGGTCTGACCTGGTGCGCTACGACGGGACCTACACGGTGTTGTCTGTGAGGAGCATCGACGAGAAGGGTTTTGCGGGAAGCTGGCGAAGCGGCGGTGGTTTGGGTTTCTCCGTGACCACGGGACACTTCTGCGCCTTGGAAGTGCCGTAAGCTACGTTACGACGACCCGGCCGTTGTTTCAAGGATTGGGAACTATATACCTCAGTGCCCCTGCATTTCCGCCAGCCACTTTCCTGTATCGTGGGGATTCGAAACCGCGATTTTCGGCTTACGAGATCGGCGATTAACCCCTTATCCACCCCGCGTCTGCATTACATCGACAAAGGTATGCGCATAAAGATATGAAAAGATGTCCATGTTTTTGGACTGCTATGTTCATAATCCCAATACCTGGCCACAGACCTGTTATGCTCTACCATAACGCCAGCCATATAAAGCATAGCACCAATTCCAGCACTGCCCATTAGACCAGATTCCGTACTTATCATCCCACCACCACTGATTTGTGCGAAAAGGAAGTTATCATCACCTCCACCAACCTTAAATCTCAATCCGGTCATAATCGGGACAGATATGACTGGACCTTCTCCGTCTTGTACAAAAGTATTCTCACGCTCTAACAGGTAATCTCCGTTTACTTGTTCATGTAAATCCAATGAAACATTGAATATGGATTGAACCGAGGAATTCAGGTCTCTGGCAATCTCTACCCTCATTCCTCCTCCAACAGATCCGTTGTAACTACCCACATGACCTGCTGGACCAACCATCAAGTTTGTCTGTCCAAAAGCGCTACTATACGTAGCAACTGATAATATAACAGCAATCCACTTCATTTTAACCTCCCTATATCGAGTACCCCATACACGGCATGGGGTGGTTGCTTCCTTCGGCACTTACGCATGTAATTCCCACATCATACCGGTTGTTCATTATTGTTATTATTAAATAAACAAAGTTGTTATTAGTTAGTCAACTGCAATGAGATTAACGTGACAAAAAGACGAACAGCGGGACGTGTTGTCACACTTGAACGCAGAACGCCCCGGAATTTCAGTATCACGGGGCGTTCAATTCACGCAGTGGAAAAGTGCAGGTACAGGCCATAGTTATCCACAGGCTTATCCACACAAGACCGACGACCCGGCCATTGTTTCATTCGTAGCTGCCCCTCAGAAGCTCATCCTTCCGATCAGGCCGATGCGGTGGTCGGGCGTCCGGCCGTAACCCTCTATGCGCTCACCGGCGAGTTCGAAACTCAATGCGCCGACCCCGCCAGCCGTGCCGCCCACGGCACCGGCGCCAGTGGATCCGAACCGCGTGCCCAAGCGTATGCGGCGGCGGTCGTCACCGGCCAAGTCCATTGCGCCGAAGGGTGTCATCAGGATATCGCTCGATGCGAAACGCGCGAGACCATAGCCGACTTCGGCCTTCACGCCGACGCCCTCGCGGGACGGCCGCGTGAGGCCCTCCATCTGCTCATCGCGCCACATATCGCCGGACATATCGGTTGCGGCGCCGATCCGGGGAACGACCGTCATCGAGAATCCCCGCCTGCCGGCGGCCATCGGATTTACGTAGGCGGCCAGCGAAATGCCGCGCTCCTTGACGCCTTCGCCCGAGTGCGAGGCCAGCAGGCGGCCGCGCGTTTCGACGCCGATCCTGCCGCGGGCGATTTTGAGTCCGCCGGCGACCTCGATGCCGCCGCCGGTCTGGCCGTCGCCGCCGTCATACCGGCCCGTCACCTGGACTAAGGGCGATACGCGCATGCCATTGTCCATTTCGATGGTTCCCGAACCTTCGAAACCGACACGAACGCGATGTACGCCGGCCTTCAGGTCGCTTAAGGACGCGTGTTCGCTGTCGGCGGCCGTCAGGTTGGCAATGCCCGCGTCACCGATTACGCCCAGGTCCAGCCCTTCGATGCCCGATCCGACCAGTTGGGCGCGTACGCCGAACTGGTACATGCGCATGGACAGATCGTTGGTCATTTCGTTCGACTCGACTTTACCCGAACCGAAACCGCCGATACCCCAGACCTCGACGATGTAACTGGGAACCTGCCACAGCACATAGGGATACACGCCGTTCAAGGTGGTTTCCAGCTTGCCGTCCGCGACCGATCCGGTGTAATCCGAACTACCCATGGTACGGCCAAAGGCCACGCCGCCCGTCCAGCTGCCGGCCTTCGACACATCCATACCGAAGTAACCGGAAATCAGCGATCCGTCGTAGGTGGCGGTCTGGGCGGCCGCACCCTCAAAGGCGTTCCAGTCTCCGGCCCCCCAGACCGTGTAGCTCAGGCCGTCCCTGCCGCTCCCAACCTGCGGCGCATCATCCAGCGCGTAGTAGAAGGACGTGCCCCGCATCAACTCTCGGGCCGAGACGGGATGTGCGCCGGCCAGAGTTTCGCCGGCAGCACCGTACTTTCTCGTCTCCTGTGTACCGGTCAGTCCGACCACGGCTTCCAGACCGGCCGCCATGCCGTCGACCCGCCGGTTACCCAAAGCAAGCTGGCGTTCGGAACCGGACACCGCGAACCGGCCGCCGATCGTGCTGGACACGCTCGACAGGATTCCCCGGCCCATGGCCGCCAGGATGTCGGTGTAGATCATCCGTTCTTCGGTGACCGTCGTTACCGTCACGCCGAAGTCGAAACTGACCGAACCGGCGTCGTTGGTCGCGAGCACCGTTACGCGGGCCGAACCCCTGTGATCGGCCGTGACCGTCAGCGTCGATCCCGACACTTCGGCCGATACCGCTTCGTCCGAGGAAGAGGCCGAAAAGGCCAGGCCCTTGCCGGAGAAACTGCCGGCCACGTCGGCCTGCCTGGAATCGCCCGCTTCCAGGGTCATGTCCGTAATCGCACTCGTTACCGCGGGCGCCGGGAAGTTGTCGACGATGGTGAGCGTGACGTGGTCTATCTCGCTTCCCTGCCAGTTCGCGGATACGACGATCGTCTCGTCGTTCGGTTCGTAGACCGCGTCGTCCACGACGGAGAAGTCCAGCTGCGCAGCCGCTGAACTCTGACCGGCGGCGATAACGATTTCCGCGTTTCCATTCACCTGGTAATCCGTACCCCGGGTGGCCGTGCCGGCCAGGTCCAGCGTAATGGCCGTCGGAACAGAAAGCGCGGCGCCGGACAACGCGACGGTGAACGACACCGACTGCGTACCGCCGTCTTCACGCAGCGTATCCTGGTCGACGTTCAGGCTGAACGCCGCCGTGACGGACACGCCGAAGTTGTAGCTGACCGAACCGGCGGCGTTGGTCGCGGCGACCGTCACGCGGCCCGAACCCAGGTAGTTGCCGGTGACCACCAGCGAGGCGCCCGTCAATTCAACCGAAATCGCGCCACCCGAGGCCTGGGCCGAAAAGGTCAGGTCCTTGCCCGAGAAGGTTTCGGAGAGGTCGGTGCGAAAGGCGCCGCCCGCAATCAGGCTCACCTCCGGAATCGGGTTGGCCACCGCCGGCGCCGGAAAGTTGTCTATGATCGTCAGCGTGACGTGGCCGAGATCCTGGTGCTGCCATCTCGCCGTCACCACAATGGTCTCGTTGCCCGGCTCGTGAACTTCGTCGTCCTCGACCTGGAAGGTGAGCTGCGTGCCCGCCGTCGTCCCGCCGGCGGGAATGGCGATTTCCGCGGTTCCGCCCCAAGTGTAGTCTATTTCCTGGGCGGCCGTGCCGGTCATCACCAGCGTGATCACGGTGGGAACCGGAACCGGGCTGCCGGTCATCGTGACGTCGAACGTTACCGTCTGGGCGCCGCCGTCTTCGCGCAACGAGGTCGGAACTGCGCTCAGGATCATGTTCGGTGTGTCGTTGTCGACGATGGTGATTACGACCGGCTCACTGATCGTTCCCAATAGATTGCCAGCGAAGACGGCGAATTCGTCGGATTCGTAAGCGTCGTCATCCACCGGAACGACCGTCAGGTTGATACTCCCCGTCGTCTGGCCCGCGGGGATCGTAATCACGATGTTCGGGTCAGCCGCCAACTCCAGCACGGCGAGGTCCGCCCCCGGTCCGATCAGGGTAGCGGTACTTTGATCCAGCAGCGGTACCAGGCCCACGTGAAGGTCCTGCGAGCTGATCTCGGATGTAGTTGCCGTAACGACGCCCACCTGCGGACCACCGCCTTCATCGAGCATGTCCGGCGTCGCGCTCAACGTGATGACCGGCGCCGGTTCGTTGTCGGTGATCTCCACCGTCAAGGGCATGGTCAGTGACTCGCCCATGGCCCCCACGCCCACTATGACGAACGTCTCCGTACCTTCGTAGATACCGTCATCCGTTGGAACGACGGTAACCTCCAGAACCCCTTCCGTCTCACCCGGAGCGATCACGATCGGCTGATCCAGCGGCGTTGCGACGAGATCATCCGGAAACGTTGCCGTACTTTGATCAAACACAGGCGCCAGCGCGATAACGGTCGGCACGGTGCTTGCGACCGTCGCCGTCGCCGTTACCGTGACCACCTGCGGTCCGCCGCCTTCATCGACCATGGCCGGCGCCGCGCTCAGCGTGAAAGTCGGTACCGGTTCGTTGTCGATAATCTCCACCGTCAAGGGCGTGGTCAAGGGATCTCCCGTGACCCCCAACCCCACGACCACCAGCGTCTCCGTACCCTCGTAGACATTGTCATCCGCAGGTATGACAGTTACCTCCAGGACGCCTTCCGTCTCACCCGCGGCAATGATGATCGGCCGATCCAGCGGGGACGCAACGAGATCATCCGGAAACGCGGCCGTGCTTTGATCGAACACGGGCGCCAGTACGATAACGGTCGGCAAGGTGCTCGCGACCGTCGCCGTCGCCTTTACCGTAACCGCCTGCGGACCGCCGCCTTCATCGACCGTGTCCGGCGTCGCGCTCAGCGTGAAGGCCGGCATCGACTCGTTGTCGTTGATCGCCACCGATATAGGCATGGTCAGCGGCGCGCCCATGGCCCCCACACCCACGATGACGAACGTCTCCGTGCCTTCGTAGATGTTGTCATCCGTGGGTACGACGGTCACCTCCAGGACCCCTTCGGTCTCACCAGCTGCGATGACGATCGGTTGATCCAGCGGCGTGGCGACGAGATCATCCGGAACGGTGGCCGTGCTTTGGTCGAACACGGGCGCCAGGGCAATGACGGTCGGCACGCTGCTCGCGACCGTCGCCGTCGCCCTGACCGTAACCACCTGCGGGCCGCCGCCTTCATCGATCATGTCCGGCGTTGCGCTCAGCGAGAAGGTCGGCATCGGCTCATCGTCATTGATCGCCATCGACACGGGCATGGTCAAAGGATCGCCCGAGGAGATCTCCACGCCCACGACCACCAGCGTCTCCGTACCCTCGTAGATCATGTCATCCACGGGAACGACGGTTACCTCCAGCACACCTTCGGTCTGGTCCGGTGCGATGACGATCGGCTGATCCAGCGGCGTGGCGGCCAGATCACCCGGAATCGTGGCCGTGCTTTGATCAGACACAGGACGCAACGCGATGTTAATGGGCAAGGTGCGCACGATGCTCGTGTCCCGCACCGTCGCCCTTACCGTTACCACCTGCGGCCCTCCGTCTTCATCCACGGACACGGGATCAATGGTCAGGTTTACCAATGTCTGCGCTGCAGCATCCTCGTTGGTCATCAGAACGGCAACCGGGACGATCGCCAGTGCGAACGCCAGGATCTTGACGCACCAGACACGCGTGGGATTCCTGAACCTGGAAGCGTAGCGCATGTTCCCATTCTCCTTTTGCTTGCTCTGAAAGCAGCAGGTCAAATTCATTCGCATTCTTGCCAGACCAAAATGGCCAGACTGGTGATCGCAGATACTTAACAATTGATAATTAAACAATTGTTGACAGGATTATACAAGGAGCATGCCGCAAGATCAAGTAATTAACCTTTAAATATCGGACATTTTCGTACAGCGAGCACACTACGGCAGAACCGTCTCTCCGTTCCAGTTTTTCGGGAATGGAAGGTAGGTTTCGTGCGGATAGTCCTGCTCGGGCTCCAACACGATCGGGCTGTCCGTGAAACTCCCCGTCACGTCGGACACGACCCTGCGCCCACTTGCACTTGCCCGATCATAAAGCCGCCAGAGCTCGTCTACGCGAATAGCGTGCCCGGGGTCTTGCGAAGGGATGCGCGTGGGTTGGCCGGTCTGGTCATCGTAAGTGACCCGGAAGATACTGGCGAAATTCATTCCGACGATATACCCCGTATGATCGAACAGAAGACTGCCGCTCGTACGCCCGGTCAGATCCAGGTTATGATGGATGACCCAGCTGTTCTCCGGCGTGGCGACGTCGTCGAGATATGGCCGCAGCGCGCCGATCGTGCCCTCTTTGAACGTGGCGTGGGGGACCGTGACCGGATCGATCGAGGCCTCTTCCACGAACCCGATCGTGCCGATGGGCTGTCCCACCCGCAGTCCCTGGACCTGGTCCCTGGGCAGGAAGAAGGGAAGTTCCGTCAGGTTTGCGTCAATAAGCAGGAGGGCCGCATCGGGCGAACTGGCTGTGCCATCGTAGTCGGGATGCACCCAGAAGTTTTCCAGCCAGTAGGTATCGGTGCCGCCGATCACCGTGCCCGATTTGGCGGCAAAGGGCCGTGGGTTGAGATGTTCGATGAACTGGGTCGTGTTGATGACGGCCTGCACGATGTGGGCATTGGTCCAGACGGCATTCCAGAAATGCGCGACGAAGCCCGAACCCAGCACGTAATTGCGTCCCTGGACCTGCACGCCAATCGCATAGACCGCGTCTCCCAGGCTCTCGTCCTCGATGACGTCCGACCAGTCCAGCGTCTCACCGGGTTCGCCCTGCGGCCCTGCAGGACCCTGGATTCCCGCGGCGCCCGTTGACCCCGCCGGTCCCGTCTGTCCTGCCGGACCCACCTGGCCTGTCTGTCCCGCCGGCCCCGCAGGACCCGCCGGACCGGCCGGTCCCTGTGGACCCGCTGGGCCCTCGCAACCCAGAAACACGAGAAGAAACAGCAATTTGCTAGTGTGACGTAACACGATTGAGACCTCCTGAGGCTACCTGAATCGGCTCCAGTGATTTGTTCCAGTGAGGAAAGTATCTCTATTACAGGGTTCAGTCAAGCAGACAACCGGCGGATATGGTAAGGCAAAGCGATCACGCAGTACTGCTTTAGCTGGATACGTATTTGAAGGAGAGATTTTGGACGGGAGTTAAACCGGCACGGAGTAGTATGTATTTAAGCAGAATAACTATATTGGGCCCGCGAGATACGTTTTGAGTAGTTGCAAAAGGCAAAAAAAACCGTCCGCCCTGTTCGGTCGCAAAAGCTCCTACTAAGGACGGACGGGAAGATACTCGGGGATAACTGAGTATTCTGTATTGTCTTGCGCTAGGGTCTAACTAAAGACCGCTAGTGGTCACCTGCTACTACTACGTTACGACGACGCCGCTCTTGTAACGGTAACCTCGACATAGATAGCACCATAACCCTCGGCACTTACCTTGATAACAGATTTACCAACCCCGCCGGTTACACCGGTGGACGTAGCGTCAGCAGGAAAACCGATAGACACTTGAGCGGTACCGTTACCACCCGAAGTCGCTGTAGTCGCTTCGGCCGTTGCAATTCGAACGGAACTGCCGCTGACAACTTCAAACATGACGTCAACACCATCGGCGGCAGCCGCCCAGGCCCTCATACCGGTATCTGCATCGACAGCGCCGGTTCTTCTCTGTAACGTTGCTGCAACGACAGCGGCAGCGTCAACAGCACTGCTATCGGCATTGATCTCGACATTGAGGGGTAGGTTTGGTATTACCGATTCGGCAATGATAATCCGAGATGCAGGACCCTGGATAACGTCGAACACCGTGACTTCATACTCGGCCGCATCAGCATCGTGTCCCACGGCCGTGACCGATATCGTGGCTTCGCCATCACCCTTCGCGGTCACCGTAGCCATAGCGCTGTTGTCATCATCGGCCTCAACCGTTGCCACGCTAGGATCAGAGGTATCCCACTCAAACTCAATGCCGGGAATTTCAACCCCTGAATCGGCATCGGACTCATCAAGGGCCGTAGCCGTCAATGCAACGGTACCGCCGACCTGAAGTGTACTGGAGGAACCATCAGCAGCGTCGGTCACTGTGATAGTATCGACTGCTTTGTACACTGTGATGGGAATCTCGATGTCTATGCCGCGACCATCGACGGACAACGTTAACATCGTTGATCCGTTCGACACACCCGTCACCGTTCCGTTTGCCTCTACGTCGGCGAAGGCGGCATCCTCAATACCCCACGTGAAGGATGCGAGAACCGGACTTCCGTCCTGTGATCCGGCCTTGGCAAGAAGGTGGGTCGACTCGTCTACAAGCAAGACGATGGTCGTCAACATATCATCAAATCCAGGAGCGTTGACCCTGCGTGCATCATCAGCATCTTCACCATCCTGGATGATCAGGACATGATGAATGTCGGCCAGAACACCGGCGCCAATTGCTTCGTTAATGAGGTCGCTGACATCGGCGTCTTCGCCAGGCTCGCCTTGGATACCCTGCTCGCCTTGGATACCCTGCTCGCCTTGGATACCCTGCTCGCCCTGCTCGCCTTGGATACCCTGCTCGCCCTGCTCGCCTTGGATACCCTGCTC
>VXRC01000002.1:62406-159290 GCA_009838645.1 Gemmatimonadota bacterium
CGCCCTGCTCGCCTTGGATACCCTGCTCGCCCTGCTCGCCTTGGATACCCTGCTCGCCCTGCTCGCCTTGGATACCCTGCTCACCCTGCTCGCCTTGGATACCCTGCTCACCCTGCGGACCCATCGGGCCAGTTTCGCCCTGCGGACCCTGGGCGCCATCAGCACCTGCCGGACCCATCGGGCCAGTTTCACCGGTATCACCCTTCTCACCCTGCGGGCCTTGCTCACCCTGGGGACCTGTCGGGCCAGTTTCACCCGTGTCGCCCTTTTCACCCTGAGGGCCTTGCGCACCGGTATCGCCCTTTTCACCCTGAGGGCCTTGCGGACCCTGAGGGCCAGTCGAACCCTGCGGGCCTGCCTGGCCTGTCGGGCCAGAGACGCCCGTCGCGCCAGTCGGACCTGCCGGACCGGTCTTACCTTCGCATCCATAAATACTGAGAGCGAACGCAATCAGTACTACTATGAAGTAATGCATCTGTATCTCCCGTAGATGAGAACTGCATTTTACTATCTGCTCTTGTACATAAGTAATCAATCTATATGCGCTCCTTTCCCATATGCCCTCATCGTGGCATGGACACTAAAATCCAAGTGGTAACCGAATGAATGTATGAAAAGATGCCCAACTCCACTTGTCGCGTGAAACGTTGTACTCCACAATCGCGCCCAGCCTGTTCCATACCGTGCCGATACCGGCGTTCGCCACCCAGGCTGTCTCATTGTCTCCTTCGCCCATGACCCGGTACGCACTTCCCGCCGTGGCCTGGACGTAACAGAACATGTCGTCATCCGATGTGGTGGACACCCTCAACCCGGCCATGACCGGGAGGGACGAGTACTCACTGTTGTGCCGGTCATACGACAAGTTTCCGATGAACTGAAACCGGTCGTTCAAATCTCCCGCCATTTCGACCCGAACGCCGTACCCTATGCCCGAATCGGTGAAATCCGCCAGACAATGATAGGACCGGCTGCCGGACACGCCCAGGTTCAGATCCAACTGGGCGTATGCATCGCCACATGCAAGCGTGGCAATCAAGAGAAATACGATTCTTGCCATATCTCCTCACGAAAGTACGGGTTTTGAACCCATATAATATGATTCACTTCGATAATGCAAGGAAAAAATGAATCTTTTTACTGCGTTGCAACACAATTCTTTACGTTCCTGTTGCAACCATAACCTCAACTGACCGTATAAGTTTTCAAAGAACCTGTTTCGAAGCCGACCTGGACGGAGACTGATAGATCGCCATCCTTTACAGACAGAATCTCAAGTTTCTTACTTTGGATATCTTTACCGAATATTCATACTAATTGCAAGTATAGTGCCGGCCTTACAGACTGTCAACACATTTTCTTCAAAATTTCTTATTCTACCGGGCTTTACGCCGTTTTCACCACTTACCTGTACTTCAACCGGGATGCATTTTGTGACCTGCTGGTCTGCCCCGTTCCTTCTCATTTTAACATGGCTACTGTCGTCGACTTTGCCCTGAAGCAGTGATTCCTTCTGAGACGAAACGCTTTCGCCGGATACCCTTTATCCTTAGATTACGGACCGAAGTACAGGAACCGGTAGGCACCAAGTCGGCACCAAGTATATAGATCGCACGCGCGACCGGGTCAATACAATTCCGCTATAACGTGGGGTATATTATTTACATAAATTGTCATAAAAGTCAAGTTAATGGCGGGTTGACGGGTGCAGCGGGGTTTCTGCAGGGCTCGTTGATGCCCGGTTTGACGCGCTGCCCGCCGCCGGGTCTGCCGCCGCGACTGGCGCCCGGTGTGGCGCCGTGTCTTGCACGCTGCCTGCTGCTCAGCCTGCTGCTCCTCTGCCTCCCCGATACGGCCCTCGCGCAGTTCCCTTCCGGCGGCCGGGGGAGCGGGGCGCGCGCCGAGGCCGATACGACCGGCCTGCCGGCGCTGGATTACAACGCGAACCGCATCGAGTTCATATTCGCCGACACCACGATGGCGCTTATCGGGAGCGCCGAGCTGACGTACGGCGAAGTGGAGCTGACGGCCGGGCGCTTGAGATTCAACACCTCCACCCATCTGCTGACCGCGGACTTCCTGCCCCCCGCGCCGGACATCGATCCCGAAACCAATACCTATCCCCGGCTGCAGGACGAAATGAACGTCGTGGTCGGGGACCGCATGCAGTACGACATGAATACCGGCGAAGGGCAGATCTGGAAGGGCCGCACCCAGTACGAGCAGGGATTCTTCGACGGCGACCTCATTACGCTCAACCCCGACCGGTCCTTCGAGCTGCACGATGGCTCCTACACCACCTGCGACAATCCGAACCACCTGCACTACTACCTCAGGATCGGCGAGGGGAAGGTCGTCCCCGGCGACAAGGCGGTGGTCCGGAACGTGACGGGCTACATCATGGGAATCCCGGTGGTCTATCTGCCCGTCTACGTCTTCTCGGTGAAGCAGGGCCGGCAGTCCGGGTTCACGGTGCCGAACTACGGCAGCGGCGTGGAGGAGGGCCGGTACCTGCGCAACCTGGGCTACTACTGGGCGCCGAACGAGTTCTTCGACCTGAAGGCCACCGCGGACATCGAGGCCAAGACGGGGTTCCTGCTGAGACAGCGGTTCCAGTACCGGCAGGACCGCCGGATCCGGGGCTCGGTGCAGGGCTCGTGGCGGAGAGGTTTCGACGGGGAGACGACCGGCTGGGACGTGGCCGCCCGGCACCGGCAGGAAGTGCTCCCCGGGCTGACGATCCGCGGGCAGGGCAACTTCGCCAAGTCGCTGCGGTACCTGCATTCGACGACGCGGGGGACGGACCCCGGACTCCTGCGGTCCACGACGCGCTCCACCTTCGCGGTCGACAAGAAGTTCGGACGGAACAGCCTCAATCTGAGCACGTCGACGTCCAGCACGACCGGCCGGCCGAGCCGGCCCACCACCACGCTCCGGTTCCGCTTCGGGACGAAGGCGATCTTCAAGCCGCCCCGCAGGCAGACGCGGCGGGGCAGCATGCCCGACTTCAGCCGGCCCCGCACGGAGATCGAGGATCGCTGGTTCCATACCATCATGTTCGGGTTCAACAACACGCTGCGGAACCGCAGGAAGAACGTGCGGACCGGACCGGACACGACCTACACCGGTCCGGGTACCCGATCCCTCTACCGGCACGACACGATCCGGACCTTCTCCAACGCCTTTACCCTGAGCGCGCCGCAGAAGATCAGGGGCTGGCTGAAGATCCGGCCGCAGGCCCGGTACACCAGGACCTGGGAGCAGGACACCGGTCCGGATTCCGAGGGCGGTTGGGAACAGAAGGAAGACCACACGGTGGGCATGTCGGTCAACACGACGCTCTACGGGCTCTTCCAGCCGAAAATCGGCCGCCTGAACGCCATTCGGCACGTGGTCACGCCCGACGTCAACTTCTCCCAGACCGGGGGGACGGGAGGCACGCGCGTCCGGAAGACGATACGTTTCTCCGTGAACAACATCCTGCAGGCCCGGACCGAACACGAGGGCCGCGAGAAGAAGTACAACCTGGTGTACGTCAAGTCGTCGACCTCCTACAACTTCCAGGCCGAGGACCGGAAGTTCGCGGACCTGAGGACCACCGTACGCATCCCGAGCCGCCGGTTTAACGTGAACCTGTCGCTGAACCACGATTTCTACGATCCCGAAACCGACGAATTCAGGCGGCCCTGGCTGGACCGCCTGACGCTCAGCGCGTCCCTCAACCTCGTGGGGCCGCGCAGGGACCAGTTCGGCGACGAATTCGGGGAAAACCAGTTCGGCGGCGCGTACGGGGGGTATGACAGCGGTTTTTCCGGCGGTGGGTTCGGAGGGAGCAGCTTCGGGGGCAGCAGCTTCGGGGGCAGCAGCTTCGGAGGAGGCGGGTTCGGGTCGGGCAGCGGGTTCGGAGACAGCTACGGCGGGTACGGCGGATACGGCGACGACCGGTTCAACCAGCGGTTCGCCCAGGTCAAGGGCCCCTGGACGGTCCGGCTCTCCCACCGCTACTCGATCCGGCGCTCCAATCCCGATGACGAAAAGGGATTCACCACAAGCTCCCACGAGATCCGGGCCACGAACCGGTTCGCCATCAACGACGTCACGGACCTGCTCAGGCTGAACAACCGCGTCACCGACAAGTGGCGCGTGCAGCACTCCATCAACTACGACTACCGCCGCAAGAAGATCGTCGCCCACAGCGTGGACCTCTACCGGCCCCTGCACTGCTGGGAGTTTACCTTCCGTTGGGTGCCCAACGGCATCAACAAGGGGTTCTACTTCCGGATCAACCTCATTGCCCATCCGGACGTGAAGTTCGAGCAGCAGCGGCGGAGCGGTGACGGGGATGACGGGCAGAACAACTTCTTCTAAGCCGGGCGGGTGCTGAGGTGGGTGGTTCTGAACCGGGCAGATTTATAGAGGATATGTGTTTGTAATCGTGGGATAGGTTATCGCAATGGACGGGCAGTCAAGTCAAGTTTTGATGCCCTGTCACGCAACTTTAAATTGTAGGGATCATCATCGTTGCGTTCAAGGAAAGTTACGGATTCGTAGTAATCGTCCAATGAAATAAAAGTTCCGTGTTCTTCTACCCAATCCTTCATTCGTTGGTGACATGTATGTTCCCAGGATAACAATTCAATATCCCATCCCATATCCAACGAGTCTATGTCTTCGATAGTACGGAAAAACCCCCGCCCCTCATCGTAACCACGGCCATCGCCTGTCAGTAAAACGATCGTACCGGGGTTATCCCTGTTGTCCAATACATCACGTAACATGGCAAGTTGAAGGCGTTCATCGGGAACTTCCTGCTCGGAAGGGTTGTCTCCTCCGCGTTGGAACAAATCAACTTTTATTCCCTGGCCTTCTAACACGTTCCACAAGGCTGTCATGGCTGGTGGTATGGACCCAGCGGCTATTGCCTTCTTTACTGGCCTATCTGCAGACGCCAGTTTGTACAGGTTTCTGAAATCTATCCGTAATCGGTAGTACGAATCAGACTCACCATTACGTTCCGATGCGACTTCCTGCGCACTGTGAAAGATGTTGGAATTGTCCCAGTAAATAAAAACGTCACTAGCCATTCACTTTATTCCTCAATGCAGATTGTGTTTGTTTTCGAAATCCTCATGAGATTCGAATGCGTCTATTAACGTAAGTGTTGGCGAATTGTCAACGATTATTGGCTGCGACTATCCCGGAGATTTGCCAATCGAAACAGACACTTTACCTGTTCGTCGTTTACTATCGATTGCTAGTCCCACAAAAAACAACATCCATACGAGAAACTCTTCCCGGCTTCCGACCATTTCTATTAAGGGCCGGGCAGGACGCGTTGAGTGTACCTGCGCATAGAAAGATGACTCATAATATGGAATAGGATGGATCATACCATGCCTGTCATGCTTTCCAAAACTTATGTCGCACTCGTAGCCGCGGGTGCGCCTGAAGCCGCCGCCAGCGAAGCCGCCGAAGAAATCGCGGACTTCGAACGGAGACTGTCCTCCATGCAGAGCGACATCAAACTGATCAAGTGGACACTCGGGTTCGTGCTGGCGTGCGTCGTCGTTCCGCTGATCAAGTCGTTGCTTGAGTAGAGAGGTGTTCCAATGACTTTGCCCAAACGCGAGTTAACAGGCGAACCCGCTGGAGAAGGCAGCGGTTCGAGCAGTGGAAGCGGTAATGGGAATCGACTCAGGGATTTCAGGCTCGACCGGCTGGACCCCTACCGCTCCAGCAGGAACGCGCCGGCCATGGCGCCCGCGGCGCAGATGCTGACCAGGCCGTAGCGGGCGTCGCGCCGCTGCATCTCGTTGGCCAGGGTCGTGAGGATGCGCGTGCCGGTGGCCGCCCAGGGATGGCCCACGGCGATCGAGCTGCCGTTGACGTTCACGCGGGTCCAGTCGACTTCGCCCGTCGGCGCGCCCTTCCAGCCCCGTTCCCACGCGGCCGCGCTGACCAGGGCCTGGGCTGCGAAGGCCTCGTGGATCTCAACTAGGTCCATGTCGGCCATGGAAAGGTTCCGGCTGGCCAGGAGCCGGGGCACCGAGATGGCCGGCGCCATCAGCAGCCCCTCCGACGGGTCGTGGGCCGCGTAGGCCATGCCCCCGATGTACGCCAGCGGCTGCCGGCCGCATTCGGCGGCTTTCTCCTCGCTCATCAGCAGCACCGCCGCGGCCCCGTCCGTCACGGGCGACGAGTTGCCCGCCGTGAGCGTGCCGTGCTCCGGGTCGAAGACGGGCTTCAGCGCGGCCAGGGCCTCGAGTGACGTGTCGGCTCGCGGCCCGGAATCGGCTTCCTCGCCCAGCAGCGGGTGAATTTCCCCGGCGAGCTTCTCGCGCGCGGCCACGGCGTTGCGGTGGCTGGCCAGGGCCACCTCGTCCTGCCGCTCGCGCGGGATGTCCCATTCCTTGCAGGTCAGCTCCATGTGCTCGCCCATGGTCAGGCCCGTGGACGGCTCGCGGAAGAGGTCCATGGAGGCGCGCGTCAGCGAATCGACCCCGCCGGCCAGGCCCACGTCGATGCGGCCGCCGGCGATGGCGTCGGCGACGACCGTGACCGCCCGAAGCCCGGTGATGCAGTAGGAGGCCACGGTATGGGCCTCGGCGTTGATCGGCAGTCCCGCCTCGAAGACGAGCTCCCGGGCCAGGTTGGGCTTCAGCGGGTCGGGCGTCATCGTCCCGAAGACGACGGATTCGATGAGCTCCGGGTCGATCCCGCTCCGTTCCAGCATGCCGCCCGTGGCGTGGACGGCCATGGCCAGGGAATCGATTTCGGCAAAGGTCTTGCCGGACTTGATGAAGGGCGTACGGCCGCCCGCGACGATGGCGACGCGCTTGGGGGTCATGGGGGGTGCCTTTCGGGTTCGGAGTGGCCAGGCGTCATTGATTGCCTGGGGTGCCTGGGGTGCATAAAGTGACCTTAGCCAATAAACACCGGATGCAGCGGTTCAGGCAAATCCCAATTAACGACGCTATCGACCGATAAAAGGTTGCTGCGCGCGGTAACCCGTGCGGAACCACGACTAGTGAAGCCTCGACTGAACACAAAAAAGTCCAAGGATTACGGAATGGGCTCCGACAGTTACGAATATGAGAGGTTGAATGGGCTGCAATGGACAGAATGCGATGAGCCGGATGCGGTCCAAAGTCTTCAACAGTAATCAGTCATGAACAGGAAACGAAAGCGGGGAACGAAATGTACCAGAAACTGATCGTATTTGTCCAGGCGCTGGCTGCCGTCGGTATTCTTGTCATCGCCGTCATTTCATTGATGGGGCAATCCACCAGTGAACTGCGCATCGAAATGCGGGAGGAATTCAGGTCGTCCAGGGAGGAAATGCGGTCGTTCAGAGCTGAAATGCAGGAGGAGTTCAAGGCGGTCAGGGCGGAAATGCAGGAGGAGTTCAAGGCGGTCAGGGCTGAAATGCAGGAGGAATTCAAGTCGGTCAGAGCTGAAATACGCTCGTTCAGGAGCGAAACGCAGGAGGAATTCAAAGCGGTCAGTGAGGAGATGCGGGAAGAACACGCTGATATCAGGGCGGACATTCACGACATGAACGCAAGGCTTGGACGTATAGAGGGGAATTCAGGGCTTTGAGGCAGGGGCGGGTGTGAGTGTCTGGAGGATCTACAGATAGCGGCGCATGCCGATGGGAGAACAACCAAGCACGGCGACCTAATTTGAAAGAACCTCCGGTACTTGAGACACCGCCTTGTGGTCGTCGGGCCGAGCCATGCGGTACCCGACCCCGCGTACGTTGAGGATGTAGTCCGGAGCGCGAGCGTCGTCGCCGATCTTGCGCCGGAGCGATTTGATCAGGCTGCGCACCAGTTTGTGGTTGGCGTAGCCGTACTCGCCCCATACCTGGTGGATCAGGGCGTCAAAGGTCGACACCCGCCCGGCATTCAGGGAGAGCACGCGCAGCAACTCATACTCCTTGGCGGTAAGTTCGACCTGAACGTCCGCTACGCTTACCCGTCGCAGGTCGTAGTTTATGGCCAGGTCACCCAGAATAAACGGTTCGGGATCGGCCCTCCTTCGCAACGACGTCCGGATCCTTGCCACCAGTTCCGTAGACGAAAAGGGTTTGACCAGGTAATCGTCCGCTCCGGTTTCCAGCGCCTTAGCGATGGTTTCGTCCCGTCCATAGGCCGAGATGAAGATGACCGGTAATTCGGAGAGTTCGGGCACGCTTCCCATCAACTCTATGCCGTCTGCATCGGGCAAGAGCAGATCCAGCAGGACCAGTTCAGGTTCTTCGGCCCTGATAATGCTCGACAGCTCGGTATGGTCACCGGTTACAACCGTGTCGAAGCCGGATTCCGTGAGGGCGTCCCGGATGTATCGCAGCATCTGCGGATCGTCGTCGACCACGAGGATGCGCGTCGGCTCGATGACTCCGTCTTTGTCCGGTGCTTCCGTCCGATCCGATCCGGGACCGGCGGTCGCGGTCTCCTGCGCAACCGGGATGATAAACATAATGCTCGTACCCTGACCTATGCCCGCGCTTTCCGCCCAGATACGTCCTCCGTGGGCCTCGACGAGTCCCTTGCAGATGGCAAGTCCCAGCCGCATGCCGGCCGTATTGGAAGAACGGTCGCGGTCGACCGGTCCGATATGCTTCTGAAACAGGTGAGGCAGCATCTCCGGCGCTACGCCGCTGCCTTCATCGCGAACCGTAACCTCCACATGTTGACCATCGTGCACGGCGGAAACGAGGATGTTGGAGGACCCCGGAGCATGCCGCGCCGCATTGACGAGCAGGTTGTTGAGCACCTGTACGATGCGCGAGCGATCGGCCATGACCCTGGGCAGGTTATGTGGGAGATCGATTGTGAAGGTGTGCGTACTGCCCCCGCTCTGGAATGTGCTTCGCGCCCGATCGACCAGGAATGAGACATCAGTTGCCTCGGGCGCCACCGACAGCGTACCCGTGTCAATGCGGCCGGCGTCCAGCAGGTCGCTGATCAACCTGCGCATATGGTCCGCTTGCTCCATGATGATGCGGGAAAACTCGCGCGTCTCCGCGGGATCGAGTCCATGTGATTCCTCCATCAGGGTGGCTGCCGAGCCCTTGATCGAGGTGAGGGGTGCCCGCAGTTCATGACTTACCATGCTGATGAACGCGGTCCGCAACCGTTCCATTTCCTGAACCGGCGCAAGGTCCTGCATCGTGACGACTACGGTCAGGACCTCGCCTTTCTCCGACTGTATGGGCGTGCAGTTGACCAGGGTCGTGACGGAACGTCCGTCGGGTACGGAGAGCACCATTTCCTCGGCCCGTACATTCTCGGCGTGGATCAGCGCCTGTGATAAAGGTAACTGGTCCAGCGCAATCTCGCGCCCGTCGGCGCGCTTCAAGGTGACCTGTTCCAGCAACGCCTCTGGCGGGCTACCCGGCGTGAGCAGGACCTCAACGATCCGTCTCGCCTCCCGGTTCAACCATTTCGGCCGGCCGGTCCCCGCGTCAAAGACCACCACACCCACCGGTGAGGTCTCTACCAGGGCTTCCAGGTCGGCCCTTGCGCGCTGCTCCGCACGAAATGCGCGGGCATTGACGATCGCTGTAGCAGCCTGCGACGCGAACAACACGAGGCACTCCTCGTCCTCGTCCGTGAAGCGCTCTCCGTTCTCCTTATCCGTGAGAAAAAAGCTGCCGACGTGCAGGTCGCCGTACCGCATCGGCATACACTGAAAAGTCCTGAACGGCAGCAATTCCGGGGAGAAACCCAGCGAGCGCACATAGTCCTGCACGTCCGGCAGTCTCAGCGCACCTGGGAGGTCACGGAAGTGTTCGAATAATCTGTTACCATCCGACCAGTCCATTAGTTTCCGTCGCTGATCGTCCGTGAGGCCGGATGTGAGAAAGTCGATGGGCTGACCCGCCTGGCCCATCGTGACGATGACACCGAAGCGGGCCCGGGTCAGCGCACGGGCGCTTTCCACGACTTCCTGCAAGACGGTTTCAAGGTCCAAACTTGCGCTGATACGCAGGCTTGCCGAGTTCAATGTAGAGATGCTATTGCGTAACGCATCGTTCTCCCGCCTGAGTTCATCCATACTATGCATCGTTTGTCCTTTCAATTCACCTCTGTTCACCGAGTGGTTCTGATTCATGCGGCCCACTGGTCGCGCCTGGCTGTCACTACATCGCATGGCCACATAGGCACGGCCATGGAGACAAGTGGACACTTACGTGCGTAATTTCGCGTAAATAACATTTAATATTTGTCATTTCACACACAAAAGCCACTCATAAATCGGTATATTGTCAGGTATGCGCCAGTTACCCCAGATTCGAATCTGGTGAGTAGCAGATTTCGAGTAATGGATCGGTGTCAGAATTCAAACCTTAAGGAGGGCGTAACCAATGTGTCGCTTGATTTTAACAGCCGTGAGTGCAGTTCTGTTGTTGTCGTGCGAAGGACCGGTAGGGCCACCGGGACCAGCAGGAGACCGGGGACCGACAGGAGCAACAGGATTACAAGGACCACAGGGCGATCGTGGTCCGCAGGGTGAGCAAGGATCAACGGGTGAACAGGGACCACAGGGCGAACATGGTCCGCAGGGTGAGCAAGGATCAACGGGTGAACAGGGAATACAGGGTGAACAGGGACCACAGGGCGATCGTGGTCCGCAGGGTGAGCAAGGATCACCGGGTGAACAGGGACCGCAGGGTGAACAGGGCGACCCTGGTTTATTGTACTTCGATCCTGTTTTTTCGGTGTCTGATCTTGTGATTGATTACGAGACGGATGACGCGATGGATGAAGAAGAATTAACGTTCGCCACCGTGAGTTTGACTTTCACGAATATCACAAACATCACGTTGGATGATGCTGAAATTGAGTTTGCGATTGTCTTTCGCAGTGAATCTTCCGTACTGCAAATAAATGTTCTCACACTGGTCGACACGACCGGGACGGTGGAACCTGGGCAAACCATAACCCATGAAGATCGTATCGATGTAACGCAAATCTTCACGCATATCCAAGAAGTTGATTGGTCGTTCGGCATAAACAGACGTTCAGTTGTGCATGTCGACATAAGACCCGAGGAAGATAGAGACGAGTTGACTCCAGCAGATTAAGCAAACGGTAGAATCCCAATTTGAGCAAGCAATGCGCATAGGCGTTGATGATGCCCGTATTTTGGGCTAAGTGCTTATGCACAGTCCGGCCGGTCCGTGTCTCGTAGGCGGAACTTCTACCGTCCAACGCCCGTCGATCACCATACATGAATGTACGCCAGCATGAGGACGAATAACGATGAATGCCAACAAGAAAAAGACAATGCTCAGCCGCCGGAACTTTCTCGCCCGGGGAGGCGGCGTCCTGGTTCCTATAGTCCTGAGCACCGCCTGCTCGGACAACGCCATGGGTCCGAACGTCAGTGACCCTCCCACGTCGCCGCGGACCATTCCGCCGCAGTCCGATCCGTGGCCGACCGATCCGTGGCAGCCCGACTGGCAGCCCGAGCCAAAGCAACCTGAAGATCGGGTCGACGTGATCGTGGTGGGCGCCGGTCTGTCCGGGCTGGTCGCAGCGTACGAACTCGTCAGGGCGGGGCACGATGTCCGGGTGCTGGAAGCATCAAACGCGATAGGGGGCCGCGCACAGACGCTTCGCGATCCCTTCGACGACGGGCTCATCGCCGAAACCGGTCCAGCGCGTATCCCGCCCAGCCATGATCTGACGCTCGGTTACATCGACCACTTCGGCATCGAGACATCACCCTTCTACACACAGGAAGGTGAGTACCTCATCCTTTCCAGGGAGGAGGTCCGCCGTCGGCTGAAACCGGACGAGTTCCTCCGTGGGCGGGAAACGTGGCTCAAGATTCCGGCCGGGACCGATGCCTTGCCGATGGCCTTCGCCGATGAACTTGGAGACCGTGTGCAGACCGGCTCGCCGGTGACGAAAGTGGTCCGGGATGAGAACGGGGTGGTGGCCACCTTCGGAAACGGCGGGGAGGAATTGAAGGGCAGCCACTTAATCTGCACGGTCCCCCTCCCCGTCATCGACAAGATCGAGTTCGTCCCGGCCCTCTCAGCACCGAAGCTGGCGGCCTTCGAAGCCCTCTCCTACCAGGACGTCACCCGGGTTTACGTCCAGTATGCGCAACGAATCTGGGAGGAAGACGACTTGAACGGATGGGGGTTGTCGTATCTGGCGGGTTACCAGGAGATCTGGCATCCCACCTGGAACCAGGAGGGACCGCGGGGTATTCTGATGTCCTACATGTTCGGAGGTATGGCGCGCGGTATCGCGGCGATGGATCCCGGAGCTATCGTGCCCGACTTCATTGGCCGCTATGAAGGCCTGTTCCCCGGCACGCGCGAGGTTGCCGAACACGGAACTTACTTCGCGTGGGAGCATCAGCCCTGGATCGGGGCGGCCTTCGCCAGTTACAATCCACCGTTCTCGGAAAACCCAGAATTGGCATCGCCCGAGGGCCCCATTCACTTCGCCGGCGAGCACGCCTCGGGAAACCGGGGGTGGATGCAGGGCGCCTTCGAGTCGGGCCTGCGGGCGGCCTCGGAGATCGATGATTCGGTGACCTGGGAGCGGCGCGCCAGCGCGAGAGTGGCCATCTCGCGGCGGCAGATGATGAGCCGTCTGGTAGGCACCCCGAGTGTACCGGCATGGTTGGTGCCTTGACCAGGCGCAAGGTGAGCGCGAACCGGCGCGGTCCCGAGGGGCCGGCGCCTTGAACCGTGATCGAAATTCGTTGTTTCGAAGACAGTGACACATACCAGGTCATGAATCTGAATATGCACTTACCCAAAGTAGAACCCCGGTTCAAGGATATGGAGATAAGCATAAAGGACGGCCTATAGTCTTGGTCGCCTGAAACCTCGGTTATTTGGTAAGAACACATCTAAAAAGGCCCGGCGGTCAAGATCAACGCGGGCCTTTTTTGTATTCGATCCAACCGATTGGAGGTGTAAATGAAAGATACTTAACTAAGATTTCGGATCACTGATCGTCTACCCATCCTTCATTTTGTAGAAAGGATTTAACATGCGATTTCTTACCATGATATTGGTTGTAGTGGCATACGGGTGCGCGGGTGAAAACTCACCGGTGGCTTCCGTGTCGGAAAACCATCAGGCGGGACGTTCTCTGGCGGTGGCCAGCCATGATTCTACTTCGGCTGTAACACAAGATATACATACACATTATGATTTCAGGTGGAACAATTGGGGGGATTCGAAGGAACAGATATCGTCCAACGATCCCGGTGTGATATTTCGGGTAAATGAAGGAGTAGGCCTGTCGCTTATTGAGTCGGGATGGACTACGGATGCCTTTGCTCTGCCAGACGGCGACAGATACGCCGTGTCTGTGGAGTATGACGTGGTTTCGGATGCGTTGGTTGCCGGTCATTACTGGTTTGACAGAACGATGACCACGGCAAGGGCGGACACGCTCGTGGTCGAACTGAAACGGCGATACGGCGATCCGGAAACGACCACCGAGCGCAGGATTACGTGGATAATCAACGATGATGAGGAAGACCCATCCGAAGGTACGGAAATCTATATCAATCTCCCCGGTGATAACGGTGGAGGATGTTTACACTACTACAGTTTGGCCCACAAGGCCAGGACCGCTGAAGCCACGCAATACAACCGGTTGCCTATAAGAGTGGTCGTTCCAGACGGCGAGTGATATGTAACAGAACACGTTTTTGTGTCGTCACCTCTAGAATAAACGCCCCGGTCATGATGCGCCGGGGCGTTGTTCGTTGATGAGGCAGAAACGGGAAATGTGCAACTTGATTGAGCGGGGAACGATGTTTAGTTGCGCATCGTTCCATAAAGTACCTTGCCGTCAGGGAGCCTCTGTTTCCGGATCAGGGCACGTGACGGCGGTAACGTCTTCAATCTCTTCAATCCAGGTCTGGAACTCAGGGCTGGCCGGTACGCATAGGTCCGTTCCACCCAGGTTCAGGATGCGCAGGTCGAGATTCGTAAACGAGTCAGGCAGAGGTCCGGTCAATGATTCATTTTCCTGAAGGTGTAATTCCCGGAGGTTGGCAAGGTTACCCAGTTCGGCCGGAAGCTCACCGGTCAACTGGTTCTTGTCGAGTGCCAGAACCTCCAGTTCTTCAAGTCGTCCCAACTCGGCGGGTATTTCTCCCGACAACTGGTTGTCGCTCAGGTTCAGTTTGCCGAGATATTCCAGCTTTCCTATCGTAGCGGGAATCTCGCCCGATATCCGATTGGATCCCAGATTCAGTTCTTCAAGAGTCCACAGTTGTCCCACATCCATCGGAAGCGAGCCACCCAGGTTGTTGTTGTTCAGGTTCAGTATCCCAACCGGTCCCGGTCCCAGAAACGGAAGGTCGAGCGCAACAACACCGTACCATTCCTCCGTTGGTGCATCAGTCAACCAGTTCGTATTGTCCGTCCAATCCGGACCATTTGTCGCCCTATACAACCTGCCCAGTGCAACCCTTTCTGAGACATGATAACCAATCGAGGCTGACAGGTCTCCCGATCGGGCTGTGATCTCAGCTCTCCCGCTCGAGACCTCGGTTACCACTCCTTTATCGTTGATGGTCACTACGGATTCATCGCTGCTCGACCATGTCACTTCCGCTCCGGCCACCGGATGTCCGTTTCTATCCTGGACCGTGGCTTCCGCTATCCACTGGCCCGTGTCCGTCTGCATGAGCTGGTCCGCGAATACGATACGGACCGGCACCTGCGAGACGGTGATACTCGCCGATGCCGAAAGACTGCCCGACTGTGCTGTGATCACCGCGGACCCGTTGTTGACCGCCGTGACCAGGCCTTGATCGCTGACCGTCGCAACGTCCACGGCGCCACTCGTCCACGTAACCGAAGCATCGGCGATCTCAGCACCATTCTCGTCAAGTACCTCCGGGGCCAACTGAACGGTCTGATCGATGGCGTTCAACGTAGCGGACGACGGGGTGATTTCGATGCTGGTGGGTACCGGGGCGGGAGGCGGTGGCGGTGACGGCGGACTCGTGGGACTGTCCTTGCCGCAGGAGGAATGCACAAACAGGGTTGCCGGCAGAAACACAACGCATACGAGTCTAAATCGCGTGAGTGTCATGAAAACCCTTTCGGATGAGATATCGGGGACAGTGCTGAATTCCCACTTGATGTTTTGGATAGGGATGGGCAAACCGAAGACAGAAGGACGATACCTGCTTTATCGAGGATGTTTCCAGGGTCGTGTCTATTCCTTCTAGTAGTTGTGTGAAATAACCGGTAAATGAAGGAATAATACAAAGAAATATCACGCGATCTCGCAATTAGTTCGAGAATCAGGCTAAGATTCTGACCCGAAGCGCGGCGCGGAGCGACAGGAACTTAACTGCCGGGTCTTATCCGGTCTCTCAGTATGCGGCGGACCAGTTTGCCTGAAGCGGTATGGGGAAGCTCGTCCACGATAACTACCCGGTAGATTTTGAACAGAGGATTCAGTCCGGTGGAAACCAGGGCCTGGAGTTCCGACTTGAGCGCATCGGGGTCGAGTTTGGGATCGGCGCTGTTTTCTGGATCAGTGGGTGAACCAGGAGCGCCGCTGCCCGCTTCAGGAACGATGAAGACCACCAGCCTTTCCGCCCCTTCCCCCTCGGGCTGCACCGCCACGGCCGCGCTTTCGTAGACGGCGGGGTGTCCGTCGGTGATTCGTTCGAGTTCCAATGGGCTGGCCATGATGCCGCCCAGATTCATCCCGTCGTCGGCCCGTCCCTGGGCCCGGTAGTAGCCGTGGTGAAGCCGCTGCGTGTTGTCCCCGTGCCTGCGCAGGACCTCGCCCCGGAGGCCGGCCGGACAGCCTTCGTAGTACACTTCGTCGTGATCACCGTTAAGCAACCGCTGCGACATGCCCAGGGCGGGTGGCACGAGGAAGAGCTCGCCGGTACCGCCCTCCTCGACCTCCGTACCGGTCTCGTCCAGGACAACGAAATCCACACCCAGGTTCGCCGTGGTGAATGCCGCGGGCGAGCAGGGCTGGAGGACCGTGCAGGCCAGGTGGCCGCCCCCGATCTCGGTGCCGCCGAGGTATTCAATCACGGGCGCCCGGTACCCGGTACGGCTCATGAGCCACAGGTAGTCGGTCCGGCTGGCGGGCTCGCCCGTGGAGCTGAATACGCGGACGGACGGCCAGTCGATGCCTTCGGCGATGCCGCCGTGGCTCCCTTCTTCCATGCCGCCGTGGCTCCCTGCGGCCTCGCCATCCTGCCGCCCTTCGGCCATGCCGCCGCGCCGCCAGGTCCGCACCAGCGAGGGGATGACGCCCTGCACAGTTACCCCGGCACGCCGGATGAAGCGCAGGTATTCGGGGGTATTGGCCGCGTCCGGATACAGGGCCATGCACGCTCCGTTGACCAGGCTGGCGTAGATGAGCCACGGCCCCATCATCCAGCCGATGTTGGTCGGCCAGGTCGTCACGTCGTCGCCATGGATGTCCTGGTGGTAGTATCCGTCCATGGCGCTCTTGATGGGGGTCAGGTGGTTCCACGGTATGGCCTTGGGTTCGCCGGTGGTCCCCGAAGAAAACAGGATGTTGGTCGTGCGATAGGGGTCGCCGGTCACGGATATGAAGGTGTCGTCGCCGGCCAGGAGGTCGGACCAGGCGATGTCGCTCGGGCGGAACGGTGGTGCGGTTGGTGCGGTTGAGGCGACGCCGCTGGACCGGCCGTCACCGGCCGACGGCACGACGATGATCGTGGATACGCCAGCCTCGACCACCGTGTCGTAAAGCGGTATGATTTTGCCCGAGTGGACGTACCGGTCCATGGTGACCGCGCAACTCGCGCCGGCGATGGCCATGCGACGCCGAATCTCCGTCGGCGGAAAGCTGTCGGCGATGGATACGACCCGTGAACCCGCGCGGATGATGGCCAGGTAGGCAACCACGCATTCCAGGTTCAGGGGCATGTACAGCGCGATGGCCTGTCCGGGCGCCAGGTCCCGGTCACTCAGGCCGTTGGCTACGCGGTTGACGAGACGTTCGAGTTCGCCGTAGGTCGTCGTGCGGAGCGCCGGACCATCGGGGTCGTTCGGGTCTTCGGGGCCTACCGGGTCATCCGGGGCGACTGGGTTGTTCTGGTCGTCCGGGCTAGTGGGGCCTACCAATCCCGGCGTTACGACTGCGGGACGATCGGGATCGGCCATGAAGCAACTATCGACGATGTTGAGTTCCGCACCCGGCAGCCAACGTGGGTCGCGGACACCGCCGCGCGGTATCGACCGGGGGTCTTGGACGCCTCCGTGCGAATCGCGGACTCCGCCGCGCAATCCGCTGACGTCTTCGTCCAGATCGAGGATGGCGTCCGGCGGTCTCGTGAATACGATGCCAAGCCGCTCGAGGGTGTGGGTCCAGAAAGCGGGGCGGTCGCGGACGGACCAGGCATGCAATTCTTCGTAGCGGTCGAAACCCACTGCGGACATGCTTGCCCGGAGGTTCGACCGACGGAAGGTCTCCTCGTCCGGCGTCCAGACCACAGGCGGCCCATCCTCCGGGCGGCGTCCATCGAATATGCGCCTGAAGGCCGCCAGGTGGTCCTCGAAGGGCAGGGACTCGCGCAGCGAACGGTCGACGAAGTCCCGCCAGGCCTGGTCCTGCAGGGCGGGATCCTGACGTGCGGGGTCCCGACGTGCGGGGTCCAGGCGGGTGGGGTCCGGCCGGTTGGAGTCCGGCGCCCCAGACTCGGCGTTTCGACGTTTCGCGCACATGGGGAGATGTCAGTCCAACACGACCATCTTCAGGCACACCGCCATGGGGATTTCGGCCACGACGCCCGAGAGATGGAGCAGGCCCGTGTCCGGGTCGAGGCGGTGGTAGGTGACCGTATCCGAGCTCTGGTTTCCGCAGAGGACAAAGCTGCCGGTCGGATCGATCCCGAAGTTCCGCGGGTTCTCGCCGCCCGTGGGCACGATGCCGAGCAGCGACAGGCGGCCCGAATCCCCGTCCACGGCGTACATGGCGAGGCTGTCGTGGCCCCGGTTGGAGCCGTAGAGGTACCGGCCGTCGTCGGTGATGTGGATGTCCGCCGTGTGGCTCACCTCGTCGTAGCCTTCGGGCAGCGTCGTCACCGTTTCGATCGCCGAGAGCGTGCCGGCCGACCCGTCGTAGGCGAAGGTTGTGATCGTATTGCCCATCTCGTTGATGACGTAGGCGAACTTACGGTTGGGATGGAACTCGATGTGCCGGGGTCCGGATCCGGGCGGCACCGACGCCTCCCCGTGGGGCGTCAGCACGGCCGTGTCCGGATCGAGACTGTAGATCATCACCTTGTCGGTGCCCAGATCCGGCGAGAAGACGAAGTTGTAGTCCAGGTCGTGGCGGATCATGTGGGCGTGGGGTTCCTGCTGGCGGCTCTGGTCGACGCTCGAGCCGGTGTGCTGGATGACCGACGCCGCCTCGCCCAGGGAACCGTCGTCGTTCACGGGAAAGGAGGATACCGACCCGCCGCCGTAGTTGGCCGCAAGCACGGCCTTGCCGCTTCGGTGCACGTCGATGGAGCACGGACCGGCGCCCCCGGACGACTGGCTGTTCAAGGGCGTGAGTGTGCCGGACCCGTCCACGGCATAGGCGAAGACGCCGCCATGGGGATCGCCCGTCTCGCCGACGGCGTAGAGGAAGCGGGCGTCCGGCGTCAGGCACAGGAAGGACGGGTTCGTGATGCCGCCCACGTGGCTGACGTATTCCATGACGCCGCTGGCGGTATCGACGTCATAGACATAGATGCCCTTGCTGGTGGTCTGGGTGTAGGTGCCGACGAATACGCGAATGGTCCGGGCGTTGCTGGACATGGGGTGATTCTCCTTGGTTGGCTGAATGTATCCGATCTAAAGGTGAACTATCCCGATCGGAATTGTTACATGCTTCCTGTTATTTTTAAAAAAACCGCGAGATTGATTAACGGATTTCCTACTCATTCAATATGACAGATCGTTCTACACAATTGAACATATTTAAATACCTTGACGATGTCATGCACACACACCGATAGGAGCAAATCCCAAGATGAATAACCACAAAACCCACAGAGACACGGAAGAATTGATGGAGGAAGTGTACTTCAAGGACCAGAGCGTCAAAAGCCGTCTGTCCGGTCTTGAAACTTCGGAAGACAGCATGCGTGAACTCATAGAATACAACGCCGAACAGTTGAAGGAGATGAAAAGCGATGCCCGTTGGTGGAGAAAAACTTTGATTGCCTGTATTATTGCGAATTTTGGTTTGCTCATCACCATTACGATCAAACTGCTACTGGACTGATCGAAGGGAGTACGCCATGACCTCGAAGAAAGGCCGGGTTCTGACCCCCAAGGTCGTTGAACACATAAAAAACACTCTGCTGGAAACACTGCATGACGAAGATATCCTGACCATGGGCATTGAGATCGATATCAAGCTCAGAAGCGGCTATCGGGACAAGATCTGGCGAGGCTGGAAGCATCCAAGACCCTCCAACAGACCTTCTCCCCAGGTAGACTGACCTTACGCTACCCCGCCGGCCTCCGCTGCCACTGCCACCACTCCTCCTGCGGCGCGTACCCCATGATGCGTTCGGCCTTCTCCAGGCTGTATCTACCCGGTCCGTAATGGCTGTGCAGGTTGAAGGCCTGGTAGAAACCGGGCACCGAGGGGAGTTCGAGGCCCTGGCGGCAGGCCACGGCGAGGTCGTCGTGGATGATCAGGAATTCTCGTGTTGAGTTCTTGCCGGTATGCTCGGTCGGCCGGGGCGCCAGGCCCTGGAACAGGAAGCAGACCGTGTGGATCTCGTGGTGCCGGGCGAAACTCCGGACGATCTCGTTGCTCATGTGCTTGGTGATGAAGTAGTAGTCGGTGGAAGGCGCGTCGGGCGCGTCGACGGGGATGTCGGTGTCGTGTACGTAGGCCAGGAGGGTCTGGGCCGGACCGGTGTGGATCACCTTTCGGATCCCGGCGTCGGCGGCCGCCTTCATCACGTTCCAGGCCCCGATGGTATTGACCTGGAAGCTCAGCGTGTCGTCGTGGCGCAGGACCGTGAAGTTCATGACCGCGTCCACGCCCTCCATGGCCTCGCGGACCTGGCCGTAGTCCCGCACGTCCACGTTCAGGACAGGCTTTCCGTCCGGGTGGTCCTTGACGTCGGCCAGCCGCAGGTCGTAGTCCTGCTCGAGCGCGGGGGTGATGTGCGGCGCGATGAGCCCGGAAGCGCCGAGTAGCAGGACTTTCTTCATGGAAGGCCCCTCGATACGGCATCCGTTGCGCGCCCATCCGTTGCGCGCCCATCCGTTGCGCGCCGGGGTCCGTGGTTCGTGGCGAATTCAGGACTGAACATCATGCCTCCCCTTTAGTCCCGCCAGTTCGCGGCGAAGTTGTGGACCGGCGCGTAGCCGAGAGTGCGGGCCTGGTTGATGAGGTACTTCGGATTCTCCAGGTCGGCGCAGATGTGGTACAAGGCGTACCGGCTGGTCCACCAGACCTGGTCCGAAGCGTCGCGCTCCAGGGCGAGGCGGAAGGCCTGGGCGGCGTCCCGGTAGTCCAGCCACAGCAGATCGGGCGCCTGGCCGGCCACTTCCTCTTCGCTGACGAGGGTACCCAGCCTGAGTCCAGTGACCGTCACCATGTAGTCCCTGGCGAATTCCCGGGCGGTGTGCTCGCCCAGGTAGCGGGACATGGCCGGCATGTCGGGCTCGGGCAGGGGCTTCCAGAGTTCGCTGATGTACACGTCGTCGGGATAGGGCCGGAAGAGGTCGAGTGTCCCTCCGTAGACGAAACGCTTGACCCCCGCCTCCACGCCGGCCTTGAAGAGCTGGTGCGTGCCCCGCGTGGCCAACTCCAGAAGGTGCTTCTCGCGCTCCACCTCGGATTCCGGCAGGTCCTGCGGCGGCTCGCCCGTGTGGACGACGGCGTCCATGCCGCGGACCGCCCGCCAGGCGAAGTCCTGGTCCAGCAGGCTGCCCTGGGCGGCATCGCCGGCCGATTCGCCGCGCGTTTCGTCCCCGGTCGCGGCTGGCGCTTCGACGGGCGATTCGTCCACGAGGCGGAGCCTGTGGTCCTTTAGCGCTTCGGCCACCGCCTGTCCCAGCCGGCTCGCGGCGCCGGTAATCAGAATTTTCATGGTTGCTCCTTTATGACTCTAACTTTTTCTGCGAGTTTTCCTAATTTAGGTCCGACTAATCTTTAAAGGTCCACAGGTCCAGGGCCGTCCCGCCCAGTACGCGGGGCATGTCCTCCGCCGCGATGAACTTCATCTCGTCGCGGACGACCGTCAGGGTCTGGCCGTACGCAGCGTTCGCGAGGCAGACCGGCCAGTCGGTGCCCCACATGATGCGCTGGCCGCCGAAGGCCTGGTACACGGCCTTGACCATGGCGTGGGTGTCCGACCAGGGATAGTCCTGATTCGAAATGGACCAGGTATGGCTGATCTTCACGTAGACTCGCGGGTACCGGGCCAGGTCGAGGACGGTCTGGATTTCGTCCGGACGGTCCGGCCGCGCGTCGGCCATGTGGTCCACGACGACGTCGAGATCGGGAAACCGGTCCAGCAGGCCGGCCAGATCGGGCAGCCGGCCGGGCCGCGTCAGCATGAGCAGGGGGACCTCGAGTTCCTCGGCGCGCCGGAAGATGGGTGGCATCAGGGGACCGCGGAACCAGTCGCCCGCCGGCCCTTCGGCGGGGCTCAGCCGCACGCCCTGGAAACCGTGCTCCTCCACCCAGTGGCCGAGGTGGTCCGGCGCGGCGGGGTCTTCGGGATTGACGCGGCAAACCCCGGCGAACCGGTCCGGGTACGTGCGCAGGACGTGGGAAACGTATGCATTGTCCCAACGGTAGCCGATGTACTGCACCAGGACGGTCTTTTCCACACCGTGCCGGTCCATCAGGGCCAGGAGCATCTCCGCCGTCCGGTCCTCGGCGGGCGGGGCGTCGTTCTCCGCGGGCCAGGGGAAGGCGGGATCGTTGACCCAGACGTGGGTATGGGGGTCGATGATGCGCATGGATCTCGTATTGTGATCAACGGTTCCGTACGAACTTCTGCAACCGGGCGTCGGCCTGGACTTCGCCGACGTAGAGGTCGCCGCGGGAGTCCATCCAGATGCCGTGGGGACATCCGGCGAACTCCCCGGGCCGGTCGCTGCGCTGCCCGCCTCCCCAGTTGCTGACGAGGTCGCCGTCCAGGGTGTATATACCCACCTGCTGGTCGAGTTCGGCCACGTAGACGATATCTTCTACCGGATCGAAGAAGGTGGTGTCGGGCTTGCCGGGAACGGCGCGTTCCTCGAGGTAGTTTCCTTCCAGGTCGAAGAGCTGGATGCGTTCGTTGGTGCGATCACACGCCCAAAGCCGTTCATGGCGGTCTATGCGGACGCAATGGCTGAGTTCGAACTGCCCCGGACCCGAGCCCCAACTTCCCCAGGAGTGGATGTGGCGGCCCTCGGCGTCGTAACGGTGGATCCGGGCATTCTCGTAACCGTCGGACACGTAGATGTCGCCGCTCGGTGCGACGACGGCATCGGTGGGTTTCCGGAAGGGTTCGCCGTCCGTCGCGCCGGGAACGCCGGGCATACCGATCACCCTCACCTGGTTTCCTTCGGGGTCGAACTTGCGGACACAGTGATCCAGCCAGTCGGTGAGGTAGAGGTTGTCCTCGCCGTCGATGTAGATACCGTGGGCGTCCTTGAGTATGCCGTCGCCGATCGTCTTGATGAATTGGCCGTCGCGGTCGAAAACGACCAGGGGATGCTCGCTCCGTGAGTACACGTACACCCGGTCCTGGGAATCGCACGCCACGCCCGTAATCCAACCGAAGGACCAGCCCTCCGGCAGGCTGTGCCAGTTTTCCTGCACCTCGTAGGTGTACGCGCCGCTGCCGAAACTCATGTGCATGCCTCTTTCTTTTGAAACGCCGCCTCGATGCCGGAATACAGATGGACGATCCAGCCGTAACCCAGCATCCACAGCATGACTGCGAGGACGAAATGGATGACCGCGGCCGGCCTGCGGCCCTGGTACAACTGCCCCAATCCGGGGACGACCAGACTGAATACCATGGCGCCAAACCTGGTGCCGAGGGGCGAGCCTCAAAGCATGATGGTTCTCCTTAAGGCGCCTGCGCAACCCGGTGGGCCTGCTTGGGATTGCGGCGCTGCTCCTCGAGGGCCGCGACCCAGCTGTCCGCCCAGGCCTGATGGTCAGTCAGTACGCGCTCCGGATTCGATCGGCTCCGCACGCAGAAGTCGGGGAAGAAGGGCCGGCCCGTCGGCGCGCCATAGGCCACGTACCGCAGGTCCAGGCTCCAGCGCACGTCCCATTCGGTCAGGTTCGGCGTGGATCGGTGAGGCGTATACTGGCTCAGGAAGACGACCCCGCCCTTACGCACTTCGGCCGGTTCCGCCTCAGTCTCGGGCATGAGGTCCGGCTTGATGCGCGTGCCCGCATCCGACACGTGGTCGAGATGGCCGGTGTGGATCACGTTCGGGATCACCTCCAGGCATCCCCGTTCCACCGTGGCGTCCACCAGGGGCAGCCAGCAGGTCAGCGCCAGAGTCCGGTCCGATTCCGCCCAACTCACCCCCGAGTCCTGGTGCCAGGGCACGTTGTACGACGGACTGGCGTCCAGCCGCGACGGCGGCTTGGCCCGCAGATGCTGGATGGGCGAGCAGGTGATTTCGGGCCCGACCAGGGACTCCACGGCGTTGAGCAGGTTGTCGTTCCGGAGGAAGTCGAAGACCGGCTTCGCCCGCAGATCGTAGATATCCATGCCGCGGCCGATCTCCACACTCTGTGCGAACAGCCGGGCATAGCGCGTCAGGAAGGATTCGTCATCGTACAGGTCGGTGATCTTGCCCTCGGCCTGAAGGTCCCGTGCCCGCCGGTCGACGAATTCTGACATGGTGTCGATCACGGGTTCCAGGTCCGCGTCGGTCAACACGTCCTCGACGACTACCAGGCCGCGGTCGTGGAACTCCGCCAGTTGCGCTTCGTTGAGGGCCATGGGCGTTCTCCTTCCATGAAGATTGATAGTCTCATGTAAGCCTAAACAATCCGATCATCGATGTCAATCCTGGTGAAACACCTCTTCCATATCTGCCCACCATTCGCCTTCCTTCCGCGTCGGCAGCGGTTCCTGCATGGGCTTCATGATGTCCCACCACTCCTGGGTCGTAGGATCGGCGGCCATCTTCGCCATGTCCGCTTCGAAGTCGTCACCGGTATATTCGAAATAGGAGAAGAGGAAGCCGTCCTTTAAGTAGATGGAGTAGTTGGTGATGTTGCATTCCGTAATCATCTTCGCCACGCCTGGCCAGATCTCGACGTGATACTCCTTGTATTCCTCGATCCGGTCCGGCTTGACCTTGAGGACCATGCCGTAGCGCTGGATTGTGGCCATTGTAGTCTCCCTTTGATGGCTGCCGCGAGTAGGCTGCTGCTAGTGGGCCGCCGGGCGGATGTCGGGCCGCTGGGCGGATGTCGAGCCGCTGGGCGGATGTCGGGCCGCTGGGCGGATGTATCCAAAACAGATTTATATGTTGATGGTTATTTTAATCAACATTGACAATGCTATTTTCTGTGTTTTGAGACATATGCGCCGTCCCCCGTAAGTATCACACCGAAGCCGGCGCCGCTGGCGTCGGTGCCTCATCGGGAATCAATCCATCCTCCCGCAATTCTGACCAGAAATCCGCGGGAATCTCGACCTCGTACATCCGCACGTTCTCGTCCACTTCCTCCGGCGACCGCGCGCCTGGAATGACGGCGGCCACTGCCGGATGGGCCAGGGGAAACTGCAGGGCAGCCGCCTTGAGAGGTGTGCCGTGGCGGCCGCAGACCGCTTCGATGCGCCGTACCCTTTCCACGATATGCGAAGGCGCCTTGCGGTAGTCGAATTTCGCCCCGTCCACTGCGCCCTGCGCCAGGATGCCGCTATTGTACGGACCGCCAATGATGATACTGATGTTTCTTTCCTCGCAAAGGGGCAGAAGCCACTTGAGCGCCGTATGATCCACCAGGGTGTACCTGCCCGCGCATAGAAAGCAGTCGAAATCGCCTTCGGCGGCGAAACGGGCGAGCATCTTCGCCTGGTTCATGCCGACACCGACCGCCCGGATGACTCCTTCTTCCCGAAGCCGGATGAGCGCCCGGTAGCTGCCCTCCATCGCTTCTTCGTAGTGATTGTCCGGATCGTGTATGTGAAGGATATCGACCCGGTCGAGTCCGAGGCGGGCGAGGCTTTCGTCCAGGGAGCGCAGCGTGCCGTCGTAGGTGTAGTCGAAGACGGGACCGACAGGCGGAAGATCATTGGACCAGACATCCTGGTCGCGCTCCGGGTCGGGCACGAGGAGTCGCCCCACCTTGGTGGCGAGGACGAAGGATTCGCGCGCAGGGGCGTTGTGCGCGGGGGCGTTGCGAACGCGCACCGGGGCGTTGCGAACGCGTCCGCGATTTGAAAGCGCGGCTCCCAGGCGGGTCTCGCTCACGCCGCTGCCGTAGAGCGGGGCCGTGTCGAAGAACCCCAGGCCGTGGCCGAGGTAGGTGTCTACGACCCGGGCGGCGGCTTCATCGGTAACCCCCTGGTACAACCCCGCCAGGGGCGCGCCGCCGAGTCCCAGGCGGGTGACCTTAAGCCCTGTGCGGCCGATCTCCGCTTCCGCACGACTGGGTCTCGCCGCACTGGCCTGGTGCTGGTCATCCTGCTTCATCTGGCTCGCCCTGCATCTCATCCGGCATCTCGCCCTGCATGGATTCCCCGCGCAGCAGGAAGGCCCGGATATCGTAACGGCCAGGGCGCTCCACGGGCAGGTCGCCCGCCTCGATCATTTCCTCGATGGGCGAACTGTGGGTGCGCACGGGCATCTGGACGACCTCGTGGAGGCGGGCCGACTCGTAGATGCCCATGATGATCTCCACGGCGGCCCGGCCATTGGACGCCTCGCCCCGGTGTTCGGAATTGCCCTCGATCCAGTCCGCCAGTTCCACGGCCTGGCCCACGCTCGGGTCCTCACCGGTCGACGGCCGCCCTTCCCAGCCGCCGGTCTTCGAGTTGATGAGCAGGACGCGCTGTTCATTGACGTCCATCATGCCGTCCGTGCCATAGAGATAGCCGCCCTGCCGCCGTTCAGGATGGAGCTCCTGCAGAAGCTGCCCCACGGCCCCGTTGTCGAAGCCCACGATGCCCGCGCTGCGGTCCTCGATCCGGATGTCGCGCTCGTACCGGTCGGTCTTGCGCTCGATGTTCCCAAGCACCCACTCGGGCGCGGGATCGCTCATGACGTAGCGCATGAAATCGAACATGTGAGAGCAGTCGTTGAGCAGGCCCTGGCTGCCGCTGCAGTGGACGTGCCGCACGTCGCCGATGGCGCCTTCGGCGATCAGGTTCCGGGCGTCGGTCCACACCGGGTTGAACCGGCGCTGGTGGGCGATGGCCAGCTTGACGTCGTTCCGGCGGGCCGCGATCATCATCTCGTCGCATTCACCCATGTTGACGGCCATGGGCTTCTCGCAGAGAATGGCCTTGGGCCGGCGCGCGCAGGCGGCGATGGTCAGGGGGGCGTGAAGCTTGTGCCACGTGCAGATGCTGACGACGTCCAGCCCCTCCTCGTCCAGCATCTCCCGGGCGTCGGCATAACGTTTTCCGATATCGTACCGGTCGCCGAAATCCTGCCTGGCCTCGGCCACCGGATCCGAAAGCGCTACCACCTCGAACCGTTCTTCTCCCAGGTATCCCTTCATGTGCAGGTGCGAGATGCTGCCGCACCCGATTATGCCGACACGATAGACCGTGGACATCTAAGACTCCTCCCAGGACGGATTTTGCGTGTATACGCGTTGCGACGATGCGTGTAGACGACGATGCGTGTAGACGACGATGCGCGTAGACGACGATGCGCGTAGACGACGATGCGTGTAGACGATGTGACGACCAGTTGCGACGAAGCCCGGCGCCCGGCAGCGCCGGACCTCATATTGTCGAAATCGAATATCGGAATATAGACGGCGGTATGGGCCGTGTCAACGATCCCGAAGACAGCGCTGCGGAGAGCTGTCGACGATCACGCAAGTGGCGCCGCGGAGAGGTGTCGACGATCCCGGTGACGGCGCCGCGCATCGCATCCGACCCCGGTGGACATGACTTGACACGGCACCCGGAAATAGCATAAGATTCAGTACGATGGAACTGCTGATAGTAATCAACGTCATCCTACTTCTCATCCTCATCGGGACCTACCTGTCTCTCTCGGGGCGCGTAAAGCATCTCGAGGACACCATCCGGCGTTATTTGAAGGACGTAACAGACCCGGTTGCGGAGATGTCCAGTAGTGGTGCGCCGGGGTCGGACGATGAGCAGGGACAGGACGCTGCATCTAAATCAGACGACGCGCAGGAACCGGAGACCGCAGGACCCACACATCCGGCCACGAGCGTTCCAGGCCAGGTGCGGGCCGCACAACCATTCACGGACGTTCCCGATCGGGCACGGGCCGCACAACCGCCCACCGAAGTTCCAGGCCAGGTGCGGGCCGGCGACGGAACCAGCCGGTTGTCCCACATGCTTCGTCCCCGCACCCGCGAAGAGTGGGAGACCCTGATCGGCGGCAAGCTTCTGAATCGCGTGGGTGCTCTCGCCCTCGTCCTCGGCGTGGGTTTTTTCCTGAAATACGCCTTCGACAACAACTGGTTGAACGAGACCGCGCGCGTGGTCCTGGGCGGAGCGGCCGGCCTGCTGCTGACCGCCGGCGGCCACCGGTTTCACCGGCGCGGCATGTCCGTATTCGCGCAGGGCCTGACCGGTGCGGGCGTGGGGATCCTCTACCTATCGATTTACGCCGCCTACGACTTCTACCGCCTCGTTCCGCAACCCGCCGCCTTTCTGCTGATGGCCCTGGTGACGGCCGCGGCCCTGCTGCTTTCCCTGCGCTACGACGCGCGGGCCATTGCCCTGCTCGGATGGGCGGGCGGATTCCTGACGCCGTTCCTGCTCGTTACCGCCCAGTTGAACACCCTCGGCCTCTTCGTCTACATCACCCTGCTCGACGCGGGCCTGATCGCGGTGCTGCTCAGCCGGCGCCACTGGAGAGTGCTCGAGCCGCTGGGCATCGCGGCGACCTATGCCACGTACCTGACCTGGTCGTTCCGGGCCGATCTGCCCGAGGGATTCGCAACGGCCCTGGCCTTCCTGGTGCTGTGGTGGGCGCTGTTCGCCTGGTTGAGTCTCTACCGGTCCGCGGCGGGCGATTCGGGAAGGCGCAGGTGGCGATGGATCGCAGTTACCGTCAACGCATTGGGTTTCTACGTGATGCTCATGCGCCTTTCGCGGCACACGGAAGGCATATGGGACTTCGTAGGTATCCAGTCGCTGACTCCGCAGCACTACCTGCCCTATTCAGAAGGAATCGCCACAGCCGTCCTTTCACTGGCGTACTTCGCGCTGACCGCCTGGATCACGCGCAATACAGACGACCGGTCCGCGGCCGCCGTGCATGCGACCGCGGCCATATTGCTGGCGGTTCGCGCCCCGCTGAGCTTTTTCACCCCTTACGTCATCGTCGTCATCTGGGCCTTTGAAGCGCTGACCCTGTTCGGGTACGGCGCATACCGCGAAAATCGTGCCGTCCGACACGCCGGGACGGCCCTGTTGGCGCTGTCGTTCGCCGGGATCTTTCTCTTTGGCGGCGCCTACGTTTCCAACCTGGTTTCCGCATACGTGCCCGTATTTTCGTCGCGCACCGCCGCGTACTGGGTCGTGGGCGGAGCGCTGCTTGCCTGTGCCGGCATGCTGCGGGGCAGCACAGAATCGAAGAGCGACCGCAGGCATTACACTGTCTTCCACCTGGCCTGGACCTTCCTCCTCCTGGTCTGGGGTACGGTGGAAGTCCTCAGTTATTTTAGATACCTGATCGTCACGATGGAAGGCGGTTCGCCGGAGCAGTTGCATAACCTGCGGCAACTCGCCGTCTCGGGCGCATGGCTGTTTGGCGCGGCGCTGGTCATGGCGCTTGGAAGGTGGCAGGACATCCCCGCCCTGCGCGCGGCGGCCATCGTCTATCTCGGCTGCACCGTGGTGAAAGTCTTCGTCTTCGACCTCATGTTCCTGGACACCCTCTACCGTATCGTCGCCTTCCTCGGCCTGAGCGCCATACTCATCGCCGTCTCCTACCTCTACTACCGGAACCGGCCGGCTTCCTGATAGGGAACGCTACGCTGACCCGGTACGCTTTGCTGATTCGACCATCCCAGCCTGAATCGACCAATCCGAATTAAAAAACGTGCGAGAGGTTACAGAAGACCTCCGACTATTTCGTTAGACCATATCGAATTGGTCCATTCACAAGCACATCCATCTATTCACCGGGGGAATCATGGGAGACGACAAGGTAAAGGAATCGCCGGCTGAGGTGTTCGCCACGGTGACGGAGGTGAACTCACTTTTCCATTCACTGGAGGATATGTTAGCAACTCGATTCGAGGCGATCGATGGCAAGTTTGGGGTCGTTGTAGAAAAGCTGGCCGAGATGGACGCCAGGAACGAAGGCAGGTTCGCCGCGATCGATGGCAGGATTGGAGTCCTCGATGAAAAGCTGACCGCTATGGACGCCAGGAACGGGGTTCAGTTCGCAACACTAGAACAAATGATTGTGGAACTGGATACTAAAACCGAGGGGAGATTCGATCTGGTTGAGCAGAAATTCAAATCACAGGAACTCAAGATCGAGCATTTCGTGACATCGGCGAACAACAAGTTGATGGTATTATTGCTCGTGATTGCCGGGTCGATTATCGCCGGCCTGCTTTACGGCGGTTAGTGCTGGTCCGAACGATCCACGGGCCAAGTAATCCGCACACAGAACGGTCCGCAGGTCGACCGGCTTGCGGGTCTAGTGATGCTCACCCATGCTCTTTGCGCGTCGTGGCCTGCAGGGCGAACTTCGTCAGTTCAACCGTCATGGGATAACGGTTGAAGGGCGTGATCAGGTAGAGGCCGTTGAAGTAGGTCAGGACGGACTCGATGAGTTCCCGGGCGATGGCGACGCCCTCCCGTCGGGCCTTGCGTCCACGGCCCACGCGGGCCATGCGGGCGCGCACGTCGCCGGGCACGACGAATCCGGGCACCTCGTTGTGGAGGAACTCCGTGTTGCCGTCGCTGACCAGCGGCATGACGCCCGGCAGAATGGGTACGCCGGCATCCCGGGTCGCCTCGTGGAGTTGCTTCGCCTGTCGGCGGTCGAAGAGGGGCTGCGTCATGATCATGTCGGCGCCGGCTTCGACCTTCCTTTCCAGCCTCCTGATCCTTCTTTCCAGGTTGGGTGCGTTGGGGTCGAAGGCGGCCGCAACGGTAAACGCGGTCCTCCCGTTCAGGCTGCGGCCCGAAAACCCCACGCCCTCGTTCATCTGCTTGATCAGCCGGATCAACTCAAAGGACGAAACGTCGTAGACATTGCTTGCCCCAGGCTGATCGCCGAATTTCACGGGATCGCCCGTGACTGCGAGGACGTGGTCGATGCCCAGGGCGTGCAACCCCAGTACCTGGGACTGCAGGCTGGCCAGGTTCCGGTCCCGGCAGGTGATGTGCAACAGCGGCCTGATGCCGGCTTCCTCCTTGACGATCTGCCCGATGGCCATGTTGCTGATCCGCGTGACGGCGAGGGAATTGTCGGCCATGGTGAGGGCGTCGGCGCCCGCCTTCTTCAGGGCCTTTGCGCCCCGGACGATGGGTCCGTGATCCAGGTCCCGGGGCGGGTCGAGCTCGACGATGACGGTCACCCGTTCCTTGACCAGTTCAACGATCGACGGTTCAACCGCCGGCTGAGCGGGTACGGGACGGGCAGGGCGGGCCGGACGCGCCGGACGCGCCGGACGCGCCGGAACCCGGACGTCAATCGGCAGGACCTTCTTGCGCGTGACGATTTCCTGGCCTTCCAGGGCCCGGGCCATGGCTTGCACGTGCTCGGGCATGGTACCGCAGCACCCGCCGATCAGCCGCACGCCCTGGTCGCGAAGCCGGAGCGCGCTTGTGGCGAAGTACTCCGGCGTCGCCTCGTAGATGAACCGGCCGTCCACGTAGACGGGAGAACCGGCATTCGGGAAAGCCGAGAGCACCAGGTCCTCTGCGAGGGGGACGGGCGCGAGCGCGTCCAGCAGGCCCTTGGGGCCGCTGCGGCAGTTGACCCCCACCACGTCGGCGCCGGCCGCGCGCAACTGGTCGAAGGCCTCCGCGACCTCGAACCCGTCGTCCGTCTGTCCGTACTGGTCCACAGCGAGCTGGCAGATCGTCGGCAGGCCGCATATCTCCTTGCTGACCGCGAGCGCCGCCTTGAGGTCATCGAGCCGGAGAAAGGTCTCCAGGATGATCGCGTCCGCGCCGCCGCCGGCAAGGGCGGCGATCTGTTCCGCATATACCCGCCTGTAGTCAGCTTCGGTGTATTCCCGGTGGGGCAGACCCCGGGCCGGTCCGACGGCACCGGCCACGTAGGCCCGGTTGCTTACCGCCTCCCGCGCGATCTCGACGCCTCGGGCGTTCAGGGTTTCCGCCTGGTCTTCCAGGCTGTACTTCGACAGGGACAGGGCATTAGCCCCGAAGGTATTGGTTTCGATCAACCGGGCCCCCGCGTCCACGTATTCCTCGTGGATTTTCCGGATCAGATCGGGCCGGCTCAGGTTTATTTCATCGAAACAGACTTCCATGGGCACGCCGCGGGCGTACAGCATGGTTCCGATGGCGCCATCCGCCACCAGTAGAGAGGACCGGAGATGGTCGAGGAGGGATATGTTCATGGGAGGCAATCCGTTAGCGCCGCACACGGGCCACCGTTCAGTAGGTATCGACGCTTCCCGTTCAGCGGCCGTTGTTCAGCGCGTACCGACGTATCGCCCAGGCAAAGCCGTTCTCGTGGTTCGGCGGGGCGATGACCAGGCCCTGCGCCCGGCCCGCTTCCTTGACCGTGTCCTGCGCGTTTTCCATGATCACGCCCAGGCCCGCGTTGAACAGCATGGGCAGGTCGTTGTCGCCGTCCCCGACGGCCATCACGTGATCCATGGATAACCCGTGCTCGCGCGCGACGAACTCGACGGCGACCTTCTTGTTGACGTCGGCGTGCATGGCTTCGATCCGGTCCGGATTCGTCTTGACGAGATAGAGGCGGGATGCGAAACGGGCCTTCAACTCCGCCAGGACCGCCTCGCGCCGGCCCAAGCCGGGCAGGATCAGCATCTTGGGCGGCGGGGGATAGTCGCCCTGTCTCAGTCTCTCCATTAGGTCGTCGTCGCGGTCGACGGCGGCGCGGCTCTGTTCCTCGATGGATGCGATGGAAGGGGTGTATTCGTTGGTAATCACGCTGTCCAGGGGACCGCTCTCCGTCACGCGCAGCCAGCTGTATACGAAATTGAATCCGTTTTCCTCGATGAAATCCAGCAGGTTAAGGAAGACGTCTCGTTGAATGCGCTTTTCGAAGAGCAAGGGCCTCTGCCCCTGGCGGACTGGCCCGAGAATGATCCCACCGTTGTTGGCGATGACGTAGAGCCGGTCGAACAGCGGCCGCGCATCGCTGAAAGGCTCGCAGCTGCGGTCGATGTTGCGGCCACTCACGGAACTCACGACCAAGCCCTGGTCGAGGGCGGCTTCGATGGCGCTCAGCCCCTCGGAGGAGGGTTTCCCGTCGGGCAACAGCGCCGTGTCGTCCTGGTCGAAGGCGATCAGCTTTATTAAGTGGGTTTCGTCACTGGCTTTCGGTACTTCCGCGGTCATGGCGTTCCTTTCTTATCCTTCAGTCGTTTTCCGAGACTGCCTCCGGGATGGTACCGGGCGAAGTCCTCCCGGGTAAATCCGCGACCGGCCTTCAGGGCCATGGCGAGACCGTCGGCCACGGCGAGCTGACAGGACGTGCTCGCCGTCGGCGCGAGTCCGAGGGGGCCGGCCTCACTCGCCACGGGCACGTGCAGGATCGCCGCGCTCGACCGGGCCAGACTGGATGAAGGGTCTCCCGTGATCGCAATGATCGTCGCGCCGTTTGCGGTGAGGGTTTGCACGGCGGCCATCAGCTCCGCTGTCCCTCCGCTGTGTGAAATGGCGATGACCGCGTCCCCTTGCGCAACCTGGCCACTGTCTCCGTGATTGCAGTCGGCCGGATCGAGGAAATACGCCTTCGTGCCGGTACTCTGCAGCGTGGCCGCCAGCTTGCGGCCGATATGGCGGGACTTCCCCACGCCGGTGACGTGTACGCGCCCGCCGTCGGCTTCCGCATTCCGAATGATTACGATGGCTTCGTCGAAGTAAGTGTGGGACAAGCCTTCATGCAGCGTGGAAAGCGCTTCGGCGGTCCGCTGTACGGCCTTCAGTCCGGCCGCGCCGGGGGACGCCGCGCCGGGGGACGCCGCGCCAGGGGACGCCGCGCCGGGGGACGCCGCGCCGGGGGACGCCGCGGCCTTCAGTCCGGCCGCGCCGGTTGCTTCGACTTTCACCGTTGTTCTTTCCGCGGCGGCCACGGTTTCGAGCGCGTTCCGGGCAGGGATGCCAGCGCCATCGTACAGGGCCATCACGTCATCCCGGCTCGATCCCAGTTGCGGGAAGGCCCCTGGGATGCGGCAACACACGGCGCCGCAGGCATTGGCGAGCGATACGGTATCCCGTAAAGAAAGTCCGTGGAAGAGTCCCGAGATCAGCCCGCCCAGGAAGGCATCCCCGGCGCCGGTGGTATCCCGGGCATCAACAGGTTTCGCCGGTTCGCGGACCGTCTGCTTCCCGTCGGTGACGACCGAGCCCTGCGCCCCTTCGGTGATGGCCACCAGGCGGGCGCCGTACCGGTTGAAAATACCCTCGGCCCTTTCTTCGGAAGTGTCGGCTTCCGCAATCTGCAGTGCGGCGGCCTTGGCGGGTTTCACGACGTCGGCGAGATGAAGGGCCTCTTCGAAATCTTCAGCGGAACCGAGTCCCGCTACGTCGATGGCGAAGTCCGGGGGGACATCCACGTCCAGCACGGTGGGCACGCCGGCCTCGCGGGCAATGCGCAGTACCGCGATGACGGCGTCCAGCGGGAGTTGGGAAATCTCCGTCGTCACCATGGCGGCCGAACGTATGTAATCGGCGAAATAGGTCTCCACGTGTGCTGCCGTAGTCTCCGCCGTCAGGCCGCGGGCCATGTAGATCGCCCGGTCCGCGTCTTCGGCCACGTTCACCACCGAAAAACCCGATGCGCGGCCCTCGATGACCCGAATGGCCGACCGGTCGATACCATGGCGATCCATCTCCTCCCGGATCATCGCGCCGTACCGGTCGTCTCCCTGGAATCCGAAGAGCCCGGCGGGGACCCCCATCTGGGCCGTCCATGCCAGGTGGTTCAGCGTCACCCCGCCCGTGATCTCGGTGACGACCGAGCCCGTTCCATCCGGCAGGATATAGGTTTTCTCCTCAGGTCCCGCGATCCGGTTCACCCGGTAGATCACGTCCATGACGTTGCTTCCGATCCCCACTACCGTGCGTGTGCGGTCGATGTCCTGGATCACGGATTTTCACCTTTGGAGGAATCACTCGTGCGGGCGGTACCTTGGCGGCCGGTACCTTGGCGACCGGTGCCTCAGCGGCCGGTACCTCTTAAAACGCGAAAAATAACATTGTCAACATTGATTAAAATAAGAATCAACATATGTTTTTGTGATGGACATGCCTGCGCTATGGGCAAGCTTTTGTTATGTGCATGCTTTGGTTACTTGCTGTCTAGAAAATCGAGATACAAACGACTGGGTTGAATGCCCTCGTTATTCTGGTACTTCCCGCTTTCATAGGTCTCGAAATCGCCATCCAGCGTGTGATAGTAAACCTGGCAAATTTCCACGTTCGGATAGATCCTGATGGGCCGGACACAGAACATCTCTAAAGTCCAGTAGCCGGCAAATCCCACGTCGCCGAAACCAGCGGTTACGTGCACGAAAAGCCCCAATCTACCCACCGATGACCGCCCCTCGAGCATGGGAACGTACTTGTCCGTCCTGGTGAATTCCACTGTCCGGCCAAGATACAGCGTATGGGGGCGCAGCTCGTACCCTTCGTCCGGAATCTGAATGGATCCCGTGCGGTGTTTCTTCTTCATATCAAGCACGTCATCTTCGTAAATCATGAGTTCATCGGCAAGTGAAAGATTGTAACTGTTTGGATTGAGCCTGGAGGGATCGAATGGCTCAATGAAAATGTCTTTACCAATGCGCTCATGAATCATTTTTCCCGACAGGATCACTACGATATTCCCTCTTGGGTGTTAGGTGACTCAGCCGCTGTTTACCAGGACGACGGCGACCAGGGTCAGGCCGATGCCGACGTAAGCCAGTCCGCGCACCTGCTCTTTCCAGTACAATATAGCGACGAGCGTGGTGATGACAAGGCCGACCGCGCTGACGAAAGGAAAGACGATGGTGCCGGGGAGGTACTTGAGGGAGAGGACCAAAAGCCAGGTTCCCCCGACGTTGACCGCGCCCAGGAGGACGCTCCACCGCACCTCGGGCATGCGCGCCCGGATCGGTTTGTTCCAGAGGTAGAAAAGCCCCATGATTCCGGATACGGCGAAGAGGGTGAAGAGGTAGAGTGGCATCTGGCTCTGGGGCGCGAGTTCGCTGAAGACTTTGGGGGAAAGGTGGCAGAATCCCGTCGTGATGAATAGGGCGCCGACCAGCCAGGCGACGCCGCGCAGGGACAACGCGGCCTGTCTGCCCACGCCGAGCGTCAGGAGCGGCAGGGCGATGCAGACTGTAACGATGCCCGCGGTCTGCATAAGGCTGGGGATCTCGTACCAGATGACGATGGAACAGAGGATGGGGATGAGGACGGACAGGCGGACGATGGCCAGGGTCACGGCGACCCCGCCCTGCAGGAGCGCCTGGATCAGAAAGCGGAAGGCGACGAAATAGAAGAATCCGCTGGCCGCGCCGATCCACACGGTGGTCCAATGCCAGACCCAGCCCGGGTCCGCGAGCATCAGCAGGCCGGAGATCACGGCGCCCGCGCCATAGTTGAGGCTGCCCACCGCCAGGGCATTGTGTCCGTTGTGATGGGCGGACTTCAGGATCAGGCCGAAGCACGACGTCACGACGGTCGCCGTGATCAGCAGAAGGAGTCCGAGCGCCGTAGTCTGTTCTCCGTCCGTAGATAGCAAGAAGCCGGCGAACGGATACCGCCTCGCCGGCTTCTGGATTCATGATCGCCGCGGGTGCCGCTCTTTGGTGCCGCTTACGGCGTGAAGGCGAAAGTGCCCACGTAGGCGCTGCGCTTGTTCGGAATGCTCCACGTCGCGATCAGATCCGAACCGCTGTACGCGTGGGCGGCGGTCTGGACCAGCGCGGCCGACGCGTCCTTCGTGAAGGGATCGTACCACACCATGCGGTCACAGTTGGGCTCGTGGTCGGTCGCCAGCATGGTCCGGGTGGCCACGCGCACCTGGCCGTCCACCGTAACGGCGAAGGCGTCCCCGCCGTCGTGGCGGAAGGAGATGTCCGTGGGCTTTACCGTCTTAACCGTGCCGAACAACTCACCGTAACGGGCGGTGAATGCGCTCTTCAGGTCCTGGCGCTGGCTCGGCGTGGCCCGGCTGTCGATCAACAGCACGGTCTCGCGGGCGTGATGACCGAGTTGCAGGTTGCCCTTTCCGAGTATGACGGCGACGACGGAAAGATCGGCCAGCGCGCCTTCACGGATGTGCCAGGCCACCACGGCCTGGTTGGCATCGCCTCCCGCTTCCGCCGAGTAGGTACAGCCTCCGCCCAGGATGTGGTTGGAGCGAACTTCCACGTAATCGCCGGCAATGGACGGAGAGCCGGCCAGGGCCGGAGATGCCGCCAGGACGATCGCGGCCATGAGTGCGAAACCGGTCTTCAACATATTGCCTCCCTGTTTTGCGTTATGGGCCTTTGGTTGGGGGTCAGCGCATCCGGCCACGCTATTCGTGAGGAAGACTCAGGCGTCGCAGGTTCAAATCGGATCGCCGCCCCGAATTCGGGTCAATTATGTTTGGGCGCGAAAAAACAACGCGGTATATTCTACCGTACCGGAAACATCGCTGTATATTCAATATATGTCCTTCCCGCCCATCAAGTCAATCGCAAATCGATCGAGGAATCGAACATGGAATACAGAGCGCTCGGTGAATCGGGCCTGACGGTATCGGCCATCGGCATGGGCTGCTGGCCCATGGCCGGTGTCGGGTGGACCGGTATAGACGACAACGCGTCCCTGGCGGCCCTTGATGCGGCCATGGACGGCGGCATCACCCTCATCGACACCGCGTACATGTACGGACGAAGCGGCGAATCGGAACGGCTGGTGGGACGGGCCATCGCGGGCAGGCGCGACCAGATCGTCCTGGCGACGAAATGCGGCCTGTACTGGGACGGCACGACGCTGCTCCGCGACAGCTCGAGGAAGCGTATACTCGAACAGGTCGAGGAGAGCCTCCGCAGGCTGAATACCGACTACATCGACCTGTACCAGGTGCACGCGCCGGACGAGAACACGCCCTTCGAGGAGACGGCCGCCACGCTCGCCGAACTGAAGGATCAGGGCAAGATCCGCGCCATCGGCGTGAGCAATTACGACGTGACGCAGATGAGGGAATTCGCCCGCCACGCGCCGCTCCACTCGGACCAGCCGCCGTACAACCTGCTCAAGCGGGACATCGAGGCGGAGATCCTGCCCTACTGCCGCGACAACAACATCGCCGTGATCTCCTACTGGCCGCTGTACAAGGGGCTGCTGACCGGGAAATACGGACGGGGCCACCAATTTCCCGAAGGCGACAACCGCAACGAGGACGTCCGGTTCCGGGGGGAGGAGCTCGAACGCACCCTCGACGTGCTCGACCGGCTGAAGCCGATCGCGGACGAATACGGCAAGTCCATCGCCCAGCTCGTGATCCACTGGACAGCCCGGCAGCCGGGCATCACGTCGGTCCTGTGCGGCGCGACACGGCCGGACCAAGTTGAACAGAACATCGAAGCGGTGGGTTGGGAGCTGTCCGAAGATCACCGCGCGCAGGTCGACGAGATCGTTGCCGGCATGGGTGATTAGGTCCGGATCGGGCGGGCGCGCGGGCGTCCCTAGTTGGCCAGCGCGCCGCCTGCGATCGAGCGGATCTTCTTGACCATGGACCGGAAGCCGTTGCTCCGGCTCGGACTGAGGTGGGACGCCAGGTCCAGCCGGCTGAAGATGCCTTCGATGTCGGCATCCAGGATCTGGCGGGGCGTCTTCCCTGAATAGACCATGAGCAGGATGGCCACAAGGCCGCGGACGATGTGGGCGTCACTGTCGGCGTCGAAGGTGATGGTCGGCGGCAGGGTCTCGGCCACGTGGGGTACGAGCCAGACCTGGCTCACGCAACCCTTGACCTTGTACGCATCGGTCTTGTAGGCATCGTCCAGAGGAGGAAGCTTCTTTCCCAGGTCGATGATCTCCTGGTACCGCTCTTCCCAGTCATCCAGGTATTCGAAGTCTTCCAGCACATCTTCTATGGTCGTGTCCATCGTCACGATCGTGCGTCCTCCACTTCAATTCGCCCCGATCAACAGCATGGCCGAAACGCCTGCGGCCGCACCCGATACGAAGAGGTTCCAATGCCGGTGCGGCGTTCCCAGGATCCGCAGGATCACGAAGGCCACGGCCACGAATATCGCCACGATCATCAACTGGCCCAGTTCCAGTCCTATGTTGAAGGACAGGAGCGGTACGACGATCGATTCTTCCATGCCGAGCAGCGCCCTCAGGTAGTTCGAGAACCCCAGGCCGTGGATCAGGCCGAAGAAGAGGGCCAGTCCGTAGCTCGTCTTCCTGCCGATTTTCCCCTCGAACGGCCTGTATACGTTCAACAGGCAGGTCGCCAGGATCGTCACGGGGATGAGCGTCTCGACCAGGTCCGTCGGGACCAGGATGAGGCGGAGCGTAGCCAGCGCCAGGGTGATCGAGTGCCCGACCGTGAAGGCCGTGACCAGCAAGAGCACCGAACGCCACCGGTTCAGTGGATAGGCGGCGCAGAGCGCGATGATGAAGACGATGTGGTCGTAGGCGTTCAGGTCCGAAATATGGTCGAAACCGAGTTGCAGATATACCTGGAATTCGGACATCTTCCGCCTGATATTCAGCCGGCGCCGAAGACGAAAACCCCGACCTCAACGCGGCCGATCCTCATCGTCATGCCCCGAAACGAACCGTCCCCGTGACGGTTTTCTTGCTCAGGTTGACGTATTTCTTCTCGCCGCCGATTTCGAACCGCATCACGTTGGCCTGCGTATCGAACATTTCGATCAGGATCCTGTTCTCGACCTCGATCGTCTCCACGCGGTCCACACTCGTAATCTGCACCAGGCAGGCCGTGGCGTCAAGGGCGTCCTCCATGCCGGCGTAGGTCAGCTGCCGGTCTACGCCGTTGACTCGAAAGGCCAGCCGGGAGGCCAGATACTCCGACACGTGCCGGTCGCGGTCGGCGTGGGCCTGGCCGGTCCAGAGCCTGAGCCGGGGGCCGCCTTTCGCCACGATGGCCTCTTCCAGGTCGTCCGTGAAGATCCGCACGGATATGTCGAGGCGCGCATCGTCGGCGTTCCACTTGACCCGCGCTATGCTCACGTAGAACACGTGGGCTGGTGCCGCGGCCGGACCCGGGACAGCGGCCGGACCCGGGACAACGGCCGGACCCGGCGGAACCTCGGCCGGAACCGGAACGGCCGCTGAAAGGAATAACAGGCAGAGAAGGACCCCGAGCGTCTTCATCGCCACCATCCTACTGGGCCATATCGTCCCTCAGGCCGTACTTGTCGATCAGGTAGATCAACGTGGCGATGGACGCGCCGCCCAGTTCCAGCTCCCGGCGGTTCACGGCTTCGAAAACGTCGGTGGGCGCGTGATGGTAGTCGAACGCCCTTTGCGAGTCGGGGTTGAACCCGATGGTCGGGGTACCCGTCTCCCTGCGGAGCGGACCGATATCGGCGCCGCCGCCGCCCATGTTGATGTAGGAGATCGTGTTCTGGGGAAACAGGGGCAGCCACGACCGGAAGCGTTCGATGACGTCATCGTCCGCGGACACGCCGAATCCCCGCGGACTGAAACCGCCCGCGTCGCTTTCGAGGGCGATCAGGTGATTCTCGCCCGTTTCCTTCGCCACCTCGGCGTACTTGAGACCGCCGCGAAGACCGTTTTCTTCGTTCATGAACAGGACGGCCCGGATGGTGTGGCGCGGCCGGATGCCCAGCTTCTGGAAGGTCCGCAGCACGCCGATGGAGTGGACCACGCCCGCGCCGTCGTCGTGGGCGCCCTCAGACACGTCCCACGAGTCTAGATGACCGCCCACCAGGATGATCTCGTCCGGCCGTTCGCTGCCCCGGATCTCGCCGATCACGTTGTGCGAAAGGGCGTCGGGGTGCCACCTGCTGTCCAGGCGCATGTAGAGCATGGCTTCGGGCTGCTCCTCGAGCGCCCGTTCCAGGCGGTCGGCGGACTGGTAGCCCAGGGCCGCCGCGGGGATGCGCTCCACATCTTCGAGGTAGCGCAACCCGCCGGTGTGAGGCGCGTCGCCGAAGTCCGAACCGGCCGACCGGATCACCACGCCCACGGCGCCGAACCTGGCCGCCTGGGACGGACCGGCGGTTCGCTGGTCCACCGCTCCGCCGTAGCCGGGACCCGTGGAGATCACCGTCTGGTCGAAGCGCCGGTTGTAGAAGACGATCTTCCCTTCAACGGCCTCGCGGCCGATTTCTTCCACTTCTTCCAGGGAGTGGACCACCACGACGGGCGCCGTGAGTCCCACAGGAGCGGTCGGCACCGATCCCCCGATGGCCAGGGCGTTCAGCTCGATCATGCCTTCGTTGACGTTGACGATCCGCACCTGCTCCGGTTCGCCCCGTTCCCAGTGGGGCACCATGACTTCCTGCAGGTAGACCCGGTCGAAGCCGTAGCCTTCCATCACCTCTTTTGCCCATGCCACGGCGCGTTCCGCGCCTTCCGAACCGCTGAGGCGCGGTCCGATGTTCTTGCTCAGGTCTTCCAGGAGGTGGTACATCTCTCCCGTAGTCAGCCGTTCGCTGAAGATCGCGGTGACCGTTTTCTCGTCATCGGTCTGCCCGCGTGCCTCGCGGGGAAAGGCCGTCGAAAGCGCCAGCGTAAGGGCCAGTGAAAAGGACAAAGTGAGCATTGGGATGCGGGTCCTGAAGCCACGCGGGCTGACGCAGCGCGCGGGACCCGGCAGTGATCCGGCAAAAGCGGACAGCATGAAGACCTCCGTGTTGATATGGAAAGGAACCGCCCCCACCCATGGCCGGGCGGCCTTGCTTGATTTAAATTGATTGATACGAACTGATTGATTCGAAGCGTTCAGTGCAGACGACTACCGCGTCAATTCCCAGCCGAGGTGGGCAATCTCCGGCGCGATCAGTTTCTCCCAGGCCAGTTCCACCGCGGCCGGGGAGCCGGGCGTGGAGATGACCACCGTGTTGCGGTACACGCCAGCGGTGGCGCGGGACAACATGGCCGCGGAACCGACCTGCTCGTAACTGAGCATGCGGAATAGCTCGCCGAAACCGGTCAGTGGCTTTTCCAATTTGCGGTTCAGCACGTCGAAGGTCCGGTCTCTCTTCGAGATGCCGGTGCCCCCGTTGAATATGACAATCTGGACGTCATCGCCGGTACTCGCCTCCAGAGCGGCTTCGACCTGGTCCGGTTCATCCTGGATCAGGTGATAGCCGGCGACCCGGTGGCCCGCTTCCTCGATGCGTGTCCGGAGGTAATTCCCGTTGACGTCCGTTTCCGGCGTGCGGGAATCGCTGACGGTTACCACGGCAACGGCCAGGGGTCCGAGCTCGGCCGCCTGGGACTTGTGGGATGAAGTGCTCTTGGACGACATGAGGCCGGATGCTACAGCACGTCCTGCAGCCGCAGTCCCTGCTTCTTCAGGAACGGCATCAGTCCAATCTTCGTGACCGTCCGCAAGGCGCTGACGGACATCTTGATGCGCACCGTGCGGCCGAGTTCGGGCACGTAGATACGCTTCAACTGGAGATTGGGATATTGACGCCGCTTGGTCTTGTTATGAGCGTGAGATATGTTGAAGCCGACCAGGGGCCCTTTTCCGGTCAACTTGCATTTTCTGGACATGAGGTCAGCCTCCAGGAACGACTTTACCGCGTTTCCCGGTACATGACGTGCCGCCGCAGCGTGGGATCGTACTTCTTGAGTTCGACGCGGGCGGTCGTATTACGCCGGTTCTTCTTCGTATAGTAGCAGTGCGCGCTTTCCGTGCTCTTGAGTTTCACCAGTTCACGGTTCTTGCTCTTGGCCATGCTGTACTCCTAAGGCGAGCCCATCTTTCAAATGCCGGTTCTACCAATCAGGCGTTCAAATTTAAGGGGCGCGTCCGCCGAAATCAAGGAAATAAAACAAAACCGGCCATGCTTTGGTCGTTCGTGATGGCTGGCGCGGTTCGTCCGTGATGGCTGGTTGCCTGTCTACGCCTCGTCCATGGCACAGGCTTGCAGCTCTTCCAGCGACACGAATTCCAGGGACATGGCGTGGGTGGCACTCAGCACCACCGGCGGGGCCACGCCCGCGTCGTAGGCTTCTTTCCACCGGTTCACGCAGACGCACCAGCGGTCGCCGGGTTTCAAGCCCTGGAAGCCGAAGGCGGGTACGGGCGTGCTGAGGTCGTTTCCCGCCGCCTTCGAAAAGACCAGGAACTCCTCGGTCATCACCGCGCACACGGTGTGGACGCCGGCGTCGCCGGATCCGGTGTTGCACGCGCCGTCGCGATAGAACCCGGTCAGGGGATCCATCGAACAGCCCGTGAGTGGTCCGCCGAGTACGTTCATGAGATGGTCGCGAGTCCTCCCGCCGGAAGGATTGATCAAAGGTCGAACAGGTAGGCCAGCTTGACGATCAGCGTACGATCCAGCGGGTCGCCGAGCAGGGCTTCTGTAGCGTCCCCGTTGTCGCGCCGCTCGTTGTACACCACGTAGACGTTGCTGCCCGGGCTGATGATGTAGTTGAACCGGAAATTCGACACGAACCGGTCCTGGTTCGTATCCCATTGGACCAGCGCGTTGAGGGATACGTCGGGCGAGAACGAATAGCTGGTCCGGACGCCGAACAGATGGGCCGTGATATCCCGCTCCGCGCTAACGGCGTCAGTGAGCGTCACGTCGTTGAGCTCGTACCGGGGTCCGATGGTGAATTTCGAACCGGCGCGCAGTCCGCCTTCGAGATTCAGCGAACGCCGGTTCCCGTTGATGTACTGGCCGAGGATGAGCTGGAAATCGCCGAATACGGGCTTGCTCAGGTTCGTCGTGTAGTGCATGCGCGTAGACGCGTCCGTGTAGTTCCCCACGGGGAGCTTGACGCCCAGAATCGGGCGCGTGTTTTCGCTGATCCGGCGGAAAGCGCGGTCCAAAGTGATGCCCGCCTGTTCGCCGCCAGTGAAGAACAGCTCCCAGTGGTAGTGCTCCCGCCGGGTCAGCTGCGTGCCGTCGTCGCCGAAGGTCGCCGAGAGTACGATATGGGGAAAGTACCGTCGGACGATGCTGTTCGTGGGTTCGGGCGTGAAGAACGCACGGGCCGAGACCTCGTGGAATCCGCCAAAATTCCGGGCCAGGCTCCGGCGGCTGAAGAAGCCCATGCCGGGATTGAAGAACTCGGACACGCCCATGTACAGGCCTTCGAATTGCCAGAGCGGACCGTTCCAGCGCGACCACAGCCGTCCCGCGAAGCCCGATTCGCTTTCCTCGCCTGCCTGGTAGGTGGTTCCGGCCAGGAACCCGCTGACGGCAAGCTTGGGACCGATGGCCAGGTTGAAGTCGCCGCCGGCCGCCCGGTTGTAGTCGCCGCCGCCGACCCGCTGGTTGGTGACGATGAATCCCACGTTGGATTTCTCGCCCACGTCCTGGCTGATCCGCGCCACGGCGTAGATGTTGTCCTCGAGCTTGGTCTCGCCGAACCGCTCGTCGCCCGTGCGCATGAGCAGCAGGCCCAGGTTCGTGCGTCCGGCCTTGCCCGTCAGGCGGCCGCCGCCGGTGATCGGCACCTGTCGCAGCGCGCCGGTATTATCGCGCGCCAGGCCGACGTTGCGGCTGTAGAACAGTTCCGTCTCCCGGGCCACGCCGAAGCGGAACAGTCCGCCGTTCTCCAGGAAGAAGGCGCGTTTTTCGGGGAAGAACAGGTTGAACTGTGTAAGGTTGACCTGCGCGTCGTCCACCTCCACCTGGGAGAAGTCCGTGTTGTAGGTCAGGTCGAGGGACAGGTTGTTGGTCAGGCCGTACTTCACGTCCACCCCGCCGTCGAAGTCCTCGTCCCGCGTCGATGGACCGGGATCGTAGGTCCACGTGGCCCCGCCCAGGGAGTACGGCGTAATCTGCAGGTAACGGTGGTCGTGCCGCGTGAGGTTCATGCCCGACAGTGTGCCGGCCACCGACACCTGGGCGATGTTGAAGGGGCGGATGACGGGCGCCCAGAAAGACTGCTCGTTGCGGCGGCGGATCTGGCGCTCCAGGTTGATCCCGAAATCTACGTCGTCCCCGGTCTCGAAGCGCAGCGTGCTCCAGGGAATGGCCATCTCGGCGTACCACCCCTCTTCGTTCCGGGAGGTATACACGTCCCACACGCCGTTCCAATCCGTCAGGACGTTGGTGTTGAAGCGGCCCTCGGACCGGCCCTCGTTGCGCACCTGGGCGTCATAGCGGGCACCGTCGGGATTGGTGGCGAATAGAATGCCGTTCTGCCGGTCCATGAACGTGTCCAGGATGATCTGGAAGTAGTCGTCATCCGCCAGGTCGCCGTCCCGCGCCATCTGGGTGGCGATGATCTGAGAGGGGTCCGAGTCGTAGGCCCAGACGCCGATGTACATCGTCTGCTCGTCGTAGAGGACCCGCACCTCGGTCCGCTCGGACGCCGGCTGGCCCTCGTCTGGGCGTTGCTGGGTGAAGCCGCTGGCGGCCAGGGCGTTCTGCCATACGCCTTCGTCCAGGACGCCGTCCATGTGCAACGCTTCCAGGATGCGCAGCGGGACGATCTCCCGCTCCTGCGCCGACGCGGGGCCGGCGGTCAGCATGGTCTGCATAGCCAGAAGGGCGGTCAGCAAGACCGCGAAGCAGAAGTGGGCCAATGTGTGCGGGGATGTACAAATACGGTACATCTTGCTATTCCTCCATGGGTTGCCCGAACGGCACGGACAGGCTGACTGTAATGTTCCGACCTGGATCGTCGGTAAAATAGCGGAACCGGCTCAGGTAGTCACGGTAACGCTTGTTGAACAGATTGTGCACGCCGAACTGCATGCGGACCGGTTGGTCGGCCACGGCCAGCTCCGCGTGCAGCATCACGTCGAAGAGGTTGTAGCCGGCTGGCGGGTCCGCAAAGTCGATGCCTTCGGGAAAATCCTCCTGCCGCAGGACGAAGCGGCCTTCGAAACCTATTCCGGCATCCAGCATACGCCCCGCGGTAGGCAGGCGGAATTCCAGGCCGGCGATCAACCGGGTGGGTGGCATCTGGTACAGGGGTTGGTTCTCCGATGTGTCTCGTCCACGAACGAGCGAAGCGGAAAGATACGTGCCCATGTATCGAGTCACGTCGTACTCCAGGTACCCGTCCAATCCCTGGATCACCGCGTCAGACTGGACATAGGTAAATTTGGGGAACGCGCCCCGAATTGTCAACACAAGTTCGCCCCCCGGCAGCAGCGAGATGAAGTTGCGGTAACTCGATCTGAAGAACCCCAGTTCGCCGCGGCCCCGGTCCCCCCGGTACCGCAGTGTGAGATCCGTGTTCAGACTCGATTCCGTGTCCAGTTCCCTGTCTCCGATCTCGAACTGTGCCGTGCCATGATGAACGCCATAGCTGTACAACTCGTTCACCCCGGGTGGACGCCAGGCCCTCCCGACGTTGGCGGCGACGGCCAGGGCCGGGGTCAACTCGCGGATCAGGCCGACAACTCCGGTCACGTTGCGGTAGGTGAAGATCCCTCCCTCGACAATCTCGGTGGCGCGCCGGCCTTCGTTCGAGTAGACCTCCGCCCAGCGGTAGTCGTACCGCAGGCCTGTTTCTACCGTGGTCTTGCCTTTCGTCCAGGATTCCAGGGCGAACACGCCGGAACTGTAGGCCTGGAAGTCGGGAATGAGGAACCCCGTGCTGAACCGCTCGTTTCGCTGGCGCATGCCGCTGACGCCGATCTTTCCGTACCAGTTACCGAAGTTCCGGTGGTGGAAGATCACTTCGCCGCTGTGGGTCTGCAATCCCAAGTCGAACCCGGGCCTGGTCGGCGCGGCGCCGCTCCGGGTGGCGTCCCACTCCTCGCGCCGGTTGTACTGCTGTCCGTACCGCAGTTCGAGATTGCCCACCCCCTCGAATCGTACCAGCGACCGAACGGACAGAAGATCGTGGTCCACCCGCTGTCGCGGATTGCCGATTTCGTAGGTGAATTCGCCCGTGAACAATGGGTCGCCCCGCTCGATGGCCCGTTTCAGGTCCGTGGTGTTGCCGATGTGCGCGCCCTTGTAAATCCCCAGCCAGGTTCCGAAATGACTGAAATAAGCCTCCGTGTCCACGCGGTCCGTCGTATAACCGAGTGCCACGGAGTAGTTTCGTTCGTCGAATCCGGAATTCCGTATGACGTGCTTCGGCGCCCGGGCGTCGCCCGCCCGGCGAAGACTCCCCTGCACCCGCCACTTGAGTCCTGGCAGGCGGTGGAGCGCTCCCTGCAGGAGGAGGGAAGCCGCCCCCTGCTTGTTGTTGGAAAAGAGATTGGTGTTGAACCGGCCGCCCACCCCAGGATCTACGGGCAGCTCCGGCGGTTCGATACGGATTACGCCCCCGATGGCACCAGCGCCGTACTGCACGCCGGCGGCACCCTTGAGTACCTCGATGCGGGCAGGAGCAAAGGGATCAATCTCCGGTGCGTGGTCCCCGCCCCACTGCTGCCCCTCCTGGGTAACACCGGCGTTGAGTACCAGCACCCGGGCGCTGTGCACTCCGCGCACCACGGGTTTTGAAATGGCCGGGCCCGTGGTCAGCGTGGATACGCCCGGCAGAGACTCCAGTGTCTCGCCCAGGGTCTGGCCCCGGCGTTCCTCCAGGGCGGACGGGGGCAGGACGAGGACGGACTGGCTGGAGCCGGAGAGTTCACCCGCCAGGTCCCGGTCGCCCGTGACGGTGACCTCATCACCCATCAGGATCTCCGGCTCCATGCTGACTTCGAGCACGGGAGACCTGTTTTCGGTAACGTGTATCTCGCTTTGGACCGTCCGGTAGCCGATAATCCGGAATTCGATCGTGTGGCGGCCCTGTGGTACGTTTTGGAGACGGAATACGCCTTCTTCGTCCGTAAATGTACCGATTTCGAGCGCGGGCAAAACTACGGTCACCGCCGGCAACGGTTCGCCGCGCTCGCTGAGCACCTTGCCGCTCACCGTGGCGGTCCGTGCCGCTGCCGGAAGCACGTGGCAGGACACGGCGATCGCCAGGATGACACACAGTATATTCGTTGCTTTCATCAGGAAATACTCCAGGCTCGCATTGACGGGGAACGGACCGCGGCCGTGTCCGGGCTGCGATTTGGACACGGCCGTATCCGTCCTATGACCGCACTTCCACTTCAAAGGTCACTTCGATATCCGTCTCGTCACTCGGCGTCACGCCGTCCTTGGGACTGGCATCGTAATGACTCTGAGAGACCCGGAACTGACCGTTCCGCGCGTTAGACGGGACCGTAAGCGTAAACTTGAGTCCGACGGGATGATCAGCACCCGTGTTCGTCACGTAGTCGGATTCCTTGTCCGCGTAGGCGATGGTGGCCGGTGCAAATCCCCCGAGGGTTTCAAAGAACAGCTGGTGGACTTCGGCTTCCTCCCTGATCTCTTCGGTGATATCCTCCGGCGGGCTTTCCAGCTCGTTCAACTCCTGTATCATGCCGTCGTAAACTGTACCCGCGTCCACGACGATTCTGTCCACGACCGGTGCGTTGCCGCCTTCACCGTCGAGGTCCTGGAACTGCACGGTAAGCGGAGATCCGCCGCCCTGGGGCGTAAGCGTGATCTTGAGCGTCGTGATGAGCTCTACTTCACCCGGTCCGTGGCCGTGATCGTCGTCGTGATCGTCGTGGTCGTCGTCATGTGCGTCCGGCTCGTCCGGACCCATTGGATTGGAGTCATTGTCGTCTGCGCAGGAAAACGTCAGCGCGGCAGCCAACATCGCGGCGGTCATGACGGACAGTAAGTTCCATCGGAATTTCAACATTTTCGGCTTCTCTTCCTTTGCTGAGTTGCGTCAAGTACGTGAGCTGCTTCTTCGATCGTAAACTGAACCTTCAATGCCTGGAACTCGGCATCTCGATGTCCCAATCTCTCGACTTTGATAAAAGACCCCTACGGCCATCGTGCGCGTGCATCGACCCGGCTGATCCCGGAGCTGCCCGCACGGCGAAGCGCGTGAGCGGGTTCCGCGATCGGCGGATCTGCGCCGGTCCGAATTACCCGCACCGAGACTGCAGGTTCCGTTACGGATATCGGTGCTGACCGATGCGGGTGAACGGCCCGAACGGCCCGAACGGTCTGAACGGACCGACTGGTCTGAACGATCTGGAAGACCTGGAGGTCTGGATTTACAAGCCAGGGATGTCCGGCACAGTTCACGGTCCACGCCTGATGGATTCAGGCGTTCGTCCGGAGCATCCGGGCTGGCAGGTCAGGGAAGGGGCGGTGCGCGGTTTCTGTGCTGCTTAACCTGAATTCGAGGGTGTCCGGGCTGCGATACACCGGCCGCAAAGCCGACGATATCGTAGTCCGGGAGGGTAGGAGATGCATGCTCAAGCACCGCGGTGAACGCGGCGGCGCCAAGGCAGAACTGGCAGTGTTCCACATGCCCGGCTTCGGTCTCCGGCTCATCGCAGTCGTGCGGGGGATGCGCGAAATACACGGCAAACGCGACGGCGAAGGATAGCGTGAGGAGTTTCATGGGAGACCCGTCACCAGGTGGCTTGATCTATCAAAGAAATGGAACTGTTTCAACGAAATAGCAGTCGCGCGAATTAAAACGGTGAGCGCTGGCTTGTCAATCGGTTTCTATTCTGACATGGCCTGTCCGAAGGGTATGGACATGCCGAAAGTGACGTTGCGGCCCGGATTGTCGATGTAGTACCTGAAACGGCTCAGGTAGTCCCGGTACCGCTGGTTGAACAGGTTGCGAACGCCGAATTGCACGCGCACGGGCTGGTCGGCCACGGCTATTTCAGCGTGCAGGTCCAGGTCGAAGAGCTCGTAGCCGGCCGGCGGGTCCGCATAGTCGATGCCTTCGGGAAAGTTGTCCTGCCTCAAGACGAAACGGCCTTCGAAACCAATGCCGGCGTCGAGGAGCCGCCCGCCGGTGGGCAGGTGGAAACTCAAGCCGGCGATGAACCGGGTGGCCGGCATCTGGTACAGGGGCTGGCGTTCCGCCGTGTTCCGCCCACGAACGAACGAGGCGGACAGATGGGTGTCGATGTGCGGTGTCAGTTCGTACTCCAGGTACCCGTCGAATCCCTGGATCACCGCGTCGGACTGGACGTAGGTGAATTTGGGAAATGCGCCCCTTATGGTTAAGACGAGATCGTCCGCCGGCAACAGCGAGATGTAGTTGCTGTATTGGGAACGGAAAAGCCCCAGCTCGCCACGGCCCCGGTCCCCCTGGTACCGCAAGGTCAGGTCCGTGTTCAGGCTCGATTCCGTGCCCAGTTCCTTGTCCCCGATCTCGAACTGCGCCGTGCCGTGGTGGACGCCGTGGCTGTACAGTTCGTTCACCCCTGGAGGCCGCCAGGCCCGGCCGACGTTGGCGGCGATGGCCACATCCGGTGTCAACTCGTAGATCAGGCCGAGCACACCGGTCATGTTGCTGTAGGTGAAAACGCCGCCATCCACGATCTCGGTGGCGCGGCGACCCGTGTTCGAGTAGATCTCCATCCACCGGTAGTCGTAACGCAGTCCGGTCTCCACCGTCGTTTTTCCCTTCGTCCAGGACTCCAGGGCGAACACGCCGGCACTGTAGGCCAGAAAGTCGGGAATCAGGAAACCGGTACTGAAGCGCTTGTTCTCCTGGCGCATGCCGCTGACGCCGACTTTTCCGTACCAGTTTCCGAAGTTGCGGTGCTGGAAGATCGCGTCGCCGCTGTGGGTCTGCAGCCCCTGGGAGAAGCCGGGTCTGGCCACCCCGCCGCTCCTGGCGTGGGAGTCCCATTCCTCCCGCCGGTTGTATTGTTGTCCGTACCGGAGTTCGAGATTGCCCTTCCCTTCAAAACGTACAAGGGATCGAACGGAAAGGAGATCGTGGTCCACCCGCTGGCGCGGATTATCGATTTCGTAGGTGAAGGTGCCCACGATGGTCGGCTCGCCGCGCTCGATGGACCTTCGCAGGTCCGTGGTGTTGCCGATGTGGGCCCCTTTGAAGATCCCGATCCAGGTACCGAAATGGCTGAAGTAGGCTTCGGTGTCCACGCGGTCCGATGTATAGCCCAGCGCCATCGAATAGTCCCGCTCGTCGAACCCGGAATTCCGTATGACGTGGACCGGCGCGTGGGCGTCGCCCGCCCGGCGCAGGCTGCCCTGGACCCGCCACTTGAGTCCCCCCAGCTGCCGCAGGGCGCCCTGAAGGAGCAATGAACCCGCGCCTTGCCGGTTGTTGGAGAAAAGATTCGTGTTGATCCGGCCGCCCATGCCCGGCCTCGTGGGCAGTTCCGGCGGTTCGATGCGGATGACGCCGCCGATGGCGCCGGCGCCGTATTGCACGCCGGCGGCGCCCTTGAGCACCTCGATGCGGGCCGGGGAAAAGGGATCGATCTCCGGGGCGTGGTCTCCGCCCCACTGCTGTCCTTCCTGGGTGATGCCGGCGTTGAGCACCAGCACGCGGGCACTGTGGACGCCTCGCAGCACAGGTTTCGATACGGCCGGCCCCGTAGTCAGGGAGGTTACGCCTGGCAGGGATTCCAGTGTCTCGCCCACCGTCTGTCCCCGCCGCTCTTCCAGGTCGGAGAGGGGGAGGACGAGGACGGACTGGCTGGACCCGGTGAGTTCGCCCGCCAGGTCCCGGTCGCCGGTGACGGTGACCTCCCCGCCGAGCAGCGCCTCAGGCTGCATGCTGACTTCAAGCACCTTCGGCTCGGTTTCGGAGACGACCACCTCGCTTCGGATCGTTCGGTAACCGACGAACCGGAACTCGATCGTGTGCCTGCCCTCCGGCACGTTCTCCAAGCGAAACCGGCCTTCCTGGTCGGAGAACGCTCCGATCTCGAGATCGGGCAGGATTACGGTCACCGCCGGCAGTGGCTCTCCAGTCTCGTTCAGCACCTTGCCGCTCACCGTGGCGGCATGCGCTTCGACCGGAAGGACCAGGCAGGACACGGCTATCGCCAGGATGACGCTCAGGGTTTTCATTACATTCATGGGAAACCCTCAGGCGCGCGATTCCGCGAACAGATCACTCTGCAAGCAACTCACACTGCATTAAGACTACTTAACGTGTTAAATGCTACCAGACGTATTAACGCACGAGGACTTCGAAGGTCACGTCGATGTCGGTCTCGTCGCTCCGGTTTACGCCGTCCTTGGGTGATTCATCGTAGTGACTCAGAATGATTTGGAACTGGCCGTTCTGCGCATTGTCCGGCACAGAAAGGGTGAACGCGAGTCCAACGGGATGATCCGCTCCCGAATTCGACACGTAGTCGGATTCCTTGTCCGCATATTCCACGGTGGCCGCTGAGAATCCCCCGAGGGTTTTAAAGAAGAACTGGTGGGCCTCTGCTTCCTCCTCCACCTCCTCGGTGATGTTCTCCGGCGGAGTTTCGGTCTCGTTCAATACCTGGACCATACCGTTGTAATCCGTTCCGGCGGTTACGGCCAGCACGTCCACGACCGGCGCGTTGCCGCCTTCGCCGTCGAGGTCACGGAACCGCACGATGATCGGCGATCCTCCGCCACTGGGCGTAATGGTGAGCGCGAGCGTCGTGATGAGTTCTTCTTCGCCCGGTCCGTGGTCGTGGTCGTCGTCATGGTCGTCTTCCTCATGTTCTTCCGGATCGGCGGGACCGGTCGGACTGGCGTCGTCATCATCGGCGCAGCCGAAGGTCAACGCTGCGGAGACGAATACCGCGGCGGTCAGTATGGATAGTACGTTCCAGTGATGCCTGAACATATCGAGCTTCTCCTCAATGTGTTGCGTAGCGTGGGTTGAATGGATGCTGCTGTCTGAATCAAACGGCTATTGCGATTATGCACTTGCCAACGGTCTCGATCCGGGCCGGCGTCAGGACCGGTGCGACCATGATCGGTGCTACCTCGACCATGATCAGTGCTACCTCGACCGGGATCAGCGCGGCCAGCGTCGGGACCGTCTTCAAATCCTATGCCGAGCCGGTGAACGGCCTGGACGAAATGAATCGGTAAAGTTTGTTATGGTCGCGGACCGTGCCGAGTGGATTTGGCGATCGGCCGGAGCCTGCGGAGTGTCAGGTCAGGGAAGGGGCGGTGCGCGGTTGAGGTGCTGCGCGTTTCGTGTCTGGGGGTACCCGGTTTCAGGCGCGCCGGCCACGAAGCCGACCATCGCGTGGTCCGGGGGCGAATCAGGCGAATCTTCTAGCACCGCGGAGGATGCGGCACCTAAAAGACACCCCTGGCAGTGGTCGGCATTCGCGGCGTCCGATTCCAGTCCATGACAGTGATGCGGCGGACTGGTGAAAAGAAAGGCGAATACCAGGACGAAGGAGAGCGTAAGCAGTTTCATGCCGGACTCGTCACGCGGAAAACGGACCCATCCAATATGGTGCAACTTTCGGGATTTTTAGCTTGTTTCAGTCACGTAATATTGCGCCAATTCAGCCGATTTGTCAAGTGATTTCGCGCCTTCGCACAATACGGACTTGACACGGACAGGGCCCCTTGTTATTATCCGACGCCGCGAAAAAAGCAACGCGAAAAATGCGCGGACATCTGCTTTTAAGCGCAAGAAAAGGAGCGAGAACAGGGGTGTCCGGGAAAACCATGATTGAAGCGAAGGGCCTATGCAAGTACTACGGTTCCTTCGTCGCCGTGCAAGACATCTCCTTTACCATACCCGAGGGCCAGATCGTGGCCTTCCTCGGACCGAACGGCGCGGGCAAGTCCACGACGATGAAGATCCTCAGCGGCTACCTGGGCGCCAGCGCGGGCACCGCGGCCATCGCCGGACTCGACGTGAGACGGGACCGCCTCTCCATGTCGAGGCGTCTTGGATACCTCCCGGAGAACGGTCCGCTGTACCAGAACATGACACCGCTGGAACTCCTGCGGTTCTTCGGCGAAGCCCGTGGTCTCGATCGACTCCGGCTGTCCGAGCGCCTGGATTACGTCATCGACCGGTGCAGCCTCCACGAAGCGCTCGAAAAGCCCATCGACAAGCTTTCCCGGGGCAACAAGCAGCGGGTCGGTCTGGCGCAGGCCTTGCTCCACGACCCCGATGTGCTCATCATGGACGAACCGACCGCCGGGCTCGATCCAAACCAGATCCGGGACTTCCGCCAGGATATCCGGTTGCTCGGGCAGACCAGGACCATCCTGCTTTCCACCCACATCCTGCAGGAAGTGGACCTCATCGCCGACCGCGTTCTCCTGATCAACGAGGGCAGGATAGTCTTCGATGGCCCGCCTGACGATCTGCGTCGTGGCGGATCGCTCGAAGCGTCTTTCCACGCCCTTACCGGACACGACGGGGAGGCGGACGCCAGAGGCCAGGCGGACGCCAATGACGAGACCGGCGCGCAAAACGAGACTGACGCGACCGGGGAGGAGGACGAATGAACCTCGGCCCGGCAAGCCGGCTCAACGTCCAGCTGGTGGCGGCCATCGTCCGCAGGGACCTGCGCCTGGCCTTCAGCAATCCCACGGGATACGTCTTCGTAACGCTGTTCATCTTCCTCAGCGCGGCCGCCGCGTTCTGGCAGGTCCCGTTCTTCCTGAACAACCTGGCGAACCTCGACCAGCTGAACGCCGTGTTCCCCTACCTGCTGCTCTTCTTCATCCCGGCGCTGACCATGGGCGTCTGGGCCGAGGAAACCCGGCAGGGAACGGATGAACTGCTGCTTACGCTCCCGGCGACGGACCTGGAAATCGTCCTGGGCAAATACCTCTCGGTGGTGGGCGTCTATACGGCCTCGCTCGTGCTGTCCCTGACCCACGTGCTGGTCCTGATGTTTCTCGGCAGTCCCGACCTCGGGCTCATGGCCGGAAATTACCTCGGATACTGGCTCGCCGGCGCCGCCCTCATCTCCGTCGGCATGCTGGCGTCCCTGCTGACCTCGCACGTCACCATCGCCTTCATCCTCGGCGCGCTGTTCTGCGCCGCCTTCGTACTCATCGGACCCATCGCCGGCGGAATCAGCGACGGACTGCGGAGCCTGCTGTCGCCCCTGGGGTTATTTACCGCCTTCGACGACTTCGCGCGCGGCGTCGTCAGTTTCTCCGGACTGGTCCACTTCGTCTCCGTCGCCGGTCTGATGCTGTATCTCAACGTGGTGCTGATCGGTCGGCGCCACTGGCCCGTGCAGGCCGGCGGATACCGGATGGGGATCCACCACGGCGCGAGGGCGGCGGCCCTCGTGGCGGTGGTAATCGGACTGAACGTCATCCTGGGCCGGGCGGGTGTCCGCCTGGACGTAACCGCCGAAGGACTCCATTCGCTTTCCGACGAGACCGTGCAGATGCTGTCTGAGCTGGATCCGGAGCGTCCCGTGTTCATCCAGGCCTTCGTAAGTCCGGAGGTGCCGGAGTCCTACATACAGACCCGATCGAGCCTGATCGACGTGCTCAAGGAGCTGGACGCCGTGGGCGGCAGCCGGGTCCAGGTACGGATCCAGGCCACGGAGATGTACTCTCCCGAGGCCCGGGAGGCCCGTGACCGGTTCGGAATCACCCCCCGCGAGCTGCCGGACCTGCGCAGCGCCCGGTCGGGGTTCACGAACGTCTTCGCCGGGATCGCCGTCACCTGCGGCCCGGAGGAACAGGTGATCGGGTTCCTGGACACCGGACTCCCCGTCGAGTACGAACTGGTGCGCAGCCTGCGCGTGGCCGCCCGGGCGGACCGTGCGAAACTCGGCATCCTCGCCACGGAAGTGCGGCTCTTCGGGGGATTCGATTTCAACACCATGCAAAGCCGACAGCCCTGGGCCATGACCGAAGAGCTGCGCAAGCAGTACGACGTGGTGCAGGTCCAGCCCCAGGAGGACTATCCCGACGACCTGGACGTGCTTCTGGCCGCCCTGCCCAACACCCTGACCCAGCCTGAAATGGACCGGCTGACGGAATACATCGCATCGGGGAACCCCACGTTGCTCCTGACGGACCCGCTGCCCTCCTTCAACCTGGCCCTTTCCCCTTCCGAGCAGAAGGGCGCAAGCGCCAATCCCTTCGCCGGCAACCAGCAGCCCGCTCCCGTGCCGAAGGGCGATATCCAGGGCCTGCTGCGCGGGTTCGGCGTGGAATGGACCCCCGGCCTGATCGTATGGGACCAGTATAACCCCCATCCCGGCATGGCCCACCTCCCGCCGGAAGTGGTCTTCGCGTCCCCGGGCAATGAGAATCCGGACACCTTCAACCAGGAAGCCGTCAGCACCGCTTCGCTGCAGGAACTCGTCTTCATCTTCCCGGGCCGGCTGCAGCATACCGGTTCGGCGGACTTTACGTTTACGCCCCTGGTGCAAAGCGGTATCATGTCGGGGCTGACCGCCTATTCCCAGCTCGTTCAGCGCAACTTCTTCGGCGGTTCGCAACTGGTGCTCACCAATATCCCGCGGCGCGCAACCCAGAACGCCTACACGGTGGCGGCCCACGTCACGGGCAACGCGGACGGCACGGCAGGTGAGCGCGGTGATGAGCGCGCGGCCGGAGAAGGCACGGCCGGGGAAGGCGTGGCCGGGGACGACGCGACCGGAACCGGAGTACATACGCCGGTCAACCTGGCCGTCGTGGCCGACGTGGATTTCGCTTCGCAGCAGTTCTTCGATATCCGCCGCATGGGCGCCGCCGGGCTGAGCTTCGACAACGTCACCTTCTTCCTCAACCTCATGGACGTTCTGGTCGGTGACGAGTCCTTCATCGCCCTGCGCAGCAAGCGGGTGCGATACCGCACGCTCGAGACCGTCGAAAGGCAGACCATGGCCTACACGGAGCAGCGGGTCAGGGACGAGGACGCCGCCGAGGAGGAGGCGCAGGCGGCGTTGGACCAGGCCCGCCGCCGGCTCACGGCCCGCGTGGACGAGGTCCGCCAGCGGACCGACCTGGACGAACAGACCCGGCGGATCATGGTACGCAACCTGGAGGAAGTGGAGAACCGGCGGTTCGAGACGCTGCAGACCAATATCGAGGCTGATAAGGAAGCCCGAATTCAGGAAAGCAAGGAGATGATGGAAAGCCAGATCCGTCTGATCCAGAACACCATCAAGAACCTGGCCGCCCTGCTTCCGCCCGTGCCGGTCTTTCTGCTGGGCGTATTCATCTTCCTCCGGCGCAGGCGTCGCGAGAACGAAGCGGCCGCCGCCGCGCGGCGGCTGAGGAGTTGACCATGGACGAAACACGCAAGACCCTGGCCTTCGTCGCCGCGGCGGCCGTGGTAACCGCCGCCGCTTTCCTCGCGGCTCCGGCCGACCCGACGCCGGAAGCGTTCTCTGACCGCGGCGAGGCTTTCTTTCCTGACTTCGTCGATCCGAACGACGCGGTCTCCCTCGAAGTCATCGACTTCGACGAAGCGACCGGAGGCATCGACGCCTTCAGCGTGGTGTTCAAAGGCACGCGCTGGCGCATTCCCTCCCATCACAACTACCCCGCCGACGACAAGGACCGCCTGGCCCGCACGGCCGCCGGGCTCATCGAGGTCCGCAAGGACGACGTGGTCGCCGAGATCGCCGCGGACCACGAAGCCCTGGGGGTGGTGGACCCGCTGGACGAGTCGATCGCCTCCCTGTCCGGACGCGGCAAGCGGGTTACGATCAAGGATGGAAACGACAACCTGCTCGCCGACCTCATCGTCGGCAGGAACGTCCCGGGCCGGGAAGGCCAGTACCGGTACCTCCGGGTGCCCGGCCAGAAGCGGACCTACGCGGCGCGGTTCGACGTGGACGTATCCTCCCGATTCGGCGACTGGATCGAAAAAGACCTGCTGGAAGTGGACCAGGCACGGATCGAACAGGTGATTCTTAAAGACTACTCCATAGACGAAGGAACCCGCATGCTGGACCAGCGCGACACGATCGTGCTTTCGAAAGGGGACCCCGACTGGACGGTCAACCGCATGCGGACCGGGCAGAAGGTCGACGCGGTGAAGATGGAAGACCTGCTCAAGGCACTGGACGAGTTGACCATCGTGGGCGTCCGGCCCAAGCCCGCCGGTCTATCCCGGAGCCTGGACGACAACGACGAAGGCATCAGCATCACCCGCAGCGATCTGGCCTCGCTGCAGCAGAAGGGCTACTACTTCACGGGGGACGGCCAGCTGGTCTCCAACGAAGGCGAGACCCAGGTCCGCACGGAGGACGGCGTCCTCTACACACTGCGGTTCGGGGAGATCGTATACGGCGCCGGAGATGAGGTCACGGCCGGCCTGGGCGGCGCGGGTGGGTCCGGCGGCTCGGGCAGCCCCGACGACCTGGGCGGCACGGGCGCCGGAAGCCTGGGCGGTTCGGTCGGTCCTGGCGGCTTTGGAGCCGGAACCCCCGCGGGACCGGGCGAGAACCGGTACCTGTTCATCACGACCGGATTCGACGCCGGCCGCTTCCCGGAACCCCCCAGGCCCGCCGACCTGGGTTTCCAGGCCCGGGCGGATTCCCTCTGGACCGATGCCGACCGGACCAATGCCGATCTCCACGAAAGACACGAGACCTGGCGGCAGCGCGTCGATACGGGACGCCGGACTTCCGCGGAACTGAACACCCGTTTCGCCCAGTGGTACTACGTCATATCCGCGGAGAGCTTCGACCGGATCCGCCTGAGGCGCACCGATCTGGTAACCTTCGAGTAGATGGTGACCGGTTCAACCCGAACACACACCTGCGCGGAAGTCATCGCGCGGACCCTTCACGAAACCGGCGTCCGATTCGCTTTCGGGCATCCCGGTGGTGAAGTGCTTGAACTGATCGACGCACTGGAACGAACGGGAATCCGGTTCGTCCTGACCGGACACGAGTCCACGGCGGCCTTCATGGCGGCGGCCACGGGACGCCTGACCGGTACCCCGGGGGTCTGCGTGGCGACTCTGGGACCCGGTGCGTGCAACCTGGTGCTCGGCGTGGGGACCGCCTACCTGGACCGCGACTCCGTCCTGGCCATTTCGGCGCGGACGTCGACGGAAAGGCACCACCGGAGCAACAAGCAGAACCTGCCGCTGATCGACCTCTTCACCCCTATCACCCGGTGGTCCGTCGACCTCGAAGGCGCGGACGTCGAGGACACCGTGAAAACCGCCCTCTCCGTCGCGGCGGGGCCGCCACGAGGCCCGGTATACCTCTCGCTACCGTCGGACGTGGCGGGAAAACCGGCCATCGGCCACGGGACGTTGCATTCACCGCTCCCTCCCCCCGCGGACGAATCGGATCTACCCCGCATCCTGTCCGCATTGAACGCCGCCGAAAGACCCGTCGCCGTAGTCGGCATCGCCATGGACGCGGCCAGGGACGCGCCGGCCGTCCGGCGTTTCCTGCGCGATACCGGCCTGCCCTATGCGACGACCGTGCAGGCGAAGGGGACCGCCGATGAACTCGGAGACGGATTCCTGGGCGCGATCGCGCCGGCCGCCGGTGAAGACCGGATCATCGAATGGCTGCAGCGAAGCGACTGCGTGCTGGGAATCGGCTTCGATCCGGTGGAGGTCTCCCGGCTCTGGCATTTCGACGCGCCGCTGCAGATCGTCGCCAACGCCCCCGTGGGATTCGGCACCTATACGCCGCCGGCGGCCTGTGTGGGCGACGTGTCCGCCCTCCTTGGCCGCATCGCGGAAGGATACCGCGGGCGATGCCTCTGGACGGCCGACGATATACGATATCTTAGGGTCCGGGTCGACGCGGTCTATCATCCGTCGTCAGAGGGGGGACCGGACGGCATGTCGCCCTACCACCTGGTAAGCGCCCTGCGGGACGCGCTCCCGGAAGACGCCGTCGTCTCCTCGGACGTGGGTGCGCACAAAAATGTAATGGGACAGCGCTGGCGGACGCCGGAACCGGGCGTTTTCCTCATGTCCAACGGCCTTTCTTCCATGGGTTACGGGGTAGGCGCGGCCATGGGAGCGGCCATGGCCGCGCCCGACCGACCGGTGGCGGCGATTACGGGAGACGGCGCCTTCGCCATGATGGTCCAGGAACTCGAGACGATCAGGAGAACCGGTATCGCGCCGTTGATCGTCGTCCTGTACGACGCGTCGCTGGCGGTCATCAAGATCGCCCAGCAGGCCAGGAAACTCCCCGTGTCCGGGGTCGACTTCGCACCAGTGGACTGGGTGAAGGTCGCCGAAGGTTTCGGAATCGCCGCGGAGGCCGTAGATACCCCGGACGAAGCCCGCGACGCCGTTGCGCGGTGGGTGCGTCGTCGGGATGCGCGGGTCCTGGTCGCCCGGGTGGACGAGCGGCTCTACACCGGGTTGAAGTACTGATTTTACCGGTACTCGGGAGGATCCGTATTTCCGATGCCGCGGTACGGAAGATCATCCGTGGCGCAGCGAAAAAAAACGTGGCGCTGAAGCGCCCTGTCGGTATATTGAACCCGCCTGTACGGACCCGGTCCACCACCGGTCCGGACCGCCATCCCACCACGCAACGGACACCGGGAGAGAAACTGCATCTATGGGGGGCGACCTTACCCTGTATCTGGCCGTAGCGCTCGGGCTGTACATGGCCTTCTCCATCGGCGCGAACGACGTGGCCAACGCCATGGGAACCTCGGTGGGTTCCAAGGCGCTCACGATCAAGCAGGCCATCCTGATTGCCGGTGTGCTCGAATTCCTCGGGGCCTTCCTGGTGGGAGGCCAGGTCACCAAAACCGTTCGGGGAGGCATACTGGACCCCCAGATTTCGGCGGCCGCGCCGGAGCTCATCGTGTACGGCATGCTCGCGGCGCTCATGGCCGCGGGTACGTGGCTCGTAGTCGCATCCAGGCTGGGATGGCCGGTGTCGACCACCCATTCGATCGTGGGCGCCATCGCGGGCTTCGGCATCGTCGCCTTCGGTTTCAACGTCGTACAGTGGGAACAACTGACCCAGATCGTCGCATCCTGGGTCGTCTCGCCGCTGCTGTGCGGCGTCCTGGCCTACCTGATCTTCAGCGCGATCAAATGGACGATCCTCCGCCATCCGGATCCGGTGCGGCGGACTCGGAAATGGGCGCCGCTCTATATCTTCAGCGTCGTCATCGTCATCTCGCTCGTCACCCTGTTCAAGGGACTGCAGAACATCGACCTGGATCTCACGCTCGCCGAGTCACTCCTCTGGTCCGGCATTTTGGGAATCTTCGCGGTGATCGCCGGCCACTTCCTGCTCGGGATGATCGGTAACCGGTCGAGCACCGAAACCGTGGACGCGTCGTCCGGCAGTGGCCAGATGGCCGTGGTCGAGAAGATGTTCGGCGTGCTCCAGATCATGAGCGCTTGCGCCGTGGCCTTCGCCCACGGGTCCAACGACGTGGCGAACGCCATCGGACCGCTGGCGGCCGTGGTGAACATCAGCCAGTCCGGCGTGGTCAACCCCGAGTCGCCGGTGCCCAGCTGGCTCCTCCTTGTCGGCGGTATCGGTATCGTCATCGGCCTGGCGACCATGGGCTACCGCGTCATGGCGACCATCGGTACCAAGATCACGGAACTGACGCCCACCCGGGGATACTCGGCCGAATTCGCCGCGGCCATCACCATCGTCCTGGCCAGCCGCCTCGGACTGCCCATCTCGACGACCCAGACTCTGGTCGGCGGGGTCATGGGCGTGGGACTCGCACAGGGCGTCAAGGCCCTGGACCTGAGTATCCTGGGCCGGATCGCGGCGTCCTGGATCATCACCGTTCCCGTCGGTGCCCTGCTGGCGATCGTCTTCTTCTACGTTTTCCGGGCCATACTTTAAACCTGCGCCGGAATCCCCGCATGAAAGAACCCCCTCTGGACGCCGTCGGGCCTGAGGAGATCCATCCGCCGCCTCGACTCGGATTCACCCTCCTTTCCACCGCGCTGGTACTGGGCGCCTACCTGGTATTGCAGGTCGCCGTGACGTTCGTCCTGATAGCCGGGCTGGAACTGGATCCAACGGAACGCATGGGCGACTTGATCGCCCTGGGCGTAATCCTCTCCGCCATACCCTGTACGTTCTTCCTGATGCTCATCCTGGACCGCGGCGGCCGCGCGCGGGGCATGGACCCACGAACCTGGCTGGCACTCCGGCCGGTCCGGGGCACGACCATGCTCGGTTGGGTGGTATTCGCCTTCGTGCTGCTTCAGCTTGCCGACCTGGTCACCGTGGAACTCGGACGGTCGCCGGTACCGCCGGTCATGGAGACGATCATCGAGACGACCCGGTACACGGCGCTGCTCTGGTTCGCGCTCGTGATCGCCGCGCCGGTCTTCGAAGAGGTGCTGTTCAGGGGGTTCCTTTACGAGGGGCTTCGGCGGACGAAGATAGGCGCCGGGGGAACGATCGTCGTCACCACGCTGCTCTGGACGCTGCTGCACGTCGCCCAGTACGACCATTACTTCCTGACGCTGATCGCCCTGATCGGCATCCTGCTCGGCATCGCTCGCGAGCGTACCGGTTCGCTGTACGTCCCCCTCGCCATCCACGGGGTGAACAATCTGCTCAGCACACTGCAGATGACGGCAGAACGGGACACGCTCGTCAATGCGTTGTTTTAAAGATGATACGCTACGTGCGGTGGAGGTGGGGATTCCGCGGTGTACGGACCAGGTTCAGACTCAGACGCCGAGGGCTTTCTTGTTCTCGGGGGTCAGCCTGGTCAGCGTGCGTTTGAACTTGTAGTGGCCCTCTTCGGACTTGACGGGTTTGACCAGCAGTACGGTCTGGACTTCGTCTTCCTGGTTCTTATCGCTTCCCTTGGCCATCTTGGCCGCAAAGCTTCTGTCCTTAGCCATTTCCGTTTCCTCCCAAACCAGGCATTTCAGCCTTTTCGCCGCGGTTACTCTGATTACTGTTCGACATCCTGCAATGTCCAATCTAACGACTCTGTCCTGCAAAAGCAACTTGAACCGGTCCATCCCTTCCCGGTGCCGGTGGCGGTGGCGGTGCCGGTGGCGGTGCGTTACGGTGCCGGTGCGTTTAAACATATAATTCTCATAGAATACTCACAGAAAAATCATGCATTTTGATAATCAAATAGTTATATTTTTTAATCAGACCTGCCGATCTTGCCCCTACATCGATGTCCGTATCCGTCCTTCGCCGGTTAAAGTGCACGCATGCCTATAGCAGAACAGACATCCTTGCACCCGGCAACCTCAACAAAGGGAGAATGTAGATGCAATGTATAACCAGTAACAAACCAGCGACGCACGTCCTGCGCTCCGTCGCGGTGTTTTGTTTCATGGTGACATTTCTCGTGTTCACCGCGCAGCGGACCCTGGCGCAGGAGGCCTCCGAAGAGACGGCACCCGGTGAAGAACAGTCCACTTCGACCGAGCAGCAATTACCCGAATTGCCCATCGTGCTGGAAGAGGAACTGGAAAGCATGACGGTGGTCGGAGCGCGGACACAGCCCCGGACCATCACCGAGTCCACCGTACCCATCGACGTGATTCAAGTCGAGGAATTCATCCAGCAGGGCGGTTCGGACCTGGCCGACCTGATGCGGAACGTCGTTCCCTCCTACAACGTCAATACCCAGCCGATCAGCGACGCGGGCACGATCGTCCGGCCCGCCAATCTGCGCAGCCTGGCGCCCGACCAGGTGCTGGTCCTCGTCAACGGCAAGCGTCGGCACCGCGGCGCCGTGATCAACTGGTATGCGAACGCCGTGGCCGAAGGCGCGCAGGGCCCCGACCTGGCCGCGATTCCATCCATTGCGCTCGAAAGGGTGGAAGTCCTGCGGGACGGCGCTTCGGCACAGTACGGTTCCGATGCCATCGCGGGGGTGCTGAACTTCCAGCTCAAGGACAACTACGACGGATTCAACCTGGAGACCAAGGTCGGCAGCTTCCAGGACGGTTCCGGCAGGTTTCTCGGCGACGGGGAGCTTTTCCTGATCGCGGGTAATGTAGGCGTGGGCCACGAAGATGCGTGGCTCAGCCTCAGCGCGGAATACGGCAACTCCAGCGAATCGGTCCGTTCGGTGCAGACGGCTTCCGGCCGGGCCCTGATCGCGGCCGGCAATCTCGAAATCGCCAATCCCGAGACCTTCTGGGGCCAGCCCTTTGTACGGGACGACCTGAAGATCTTCGCGAACTTCGGCGCGGCGATAGGGGATGACCTCGAGTTCTTCGGCCACGCCAACTACGCCAGCAAGGAAGTCGACGGCGGGTTTTACTTCCGCAATCCGCACACCCGCGGCGGCGTGTACCAGGGCCCCGTGGTGACCATCGACGGCGTGGACCGGGCTACGCTGCTGGTCGGCGACCTGGACGGCGTGGGCCAGGGCAGTGAATGCGCGCCGGTGCCCATCATCAACGACCGGCCGGACCAGGAAGCCTGGCTGCGCGTTCGCGACGATCCCAACTGCTTCTCGTTCCTGAAGATGTTTCCCGGAGGATTCACCCCCCGGTTCGGCGCTTTCGCGTCGGACGAGTCCGTGGTGCTGGGCATCAGGGGACGGGCAGCGACCTTGCTGCGCTGGGAACTGAGCGCGGCGTACGGACGGAACGAGGCCGACTACTTCATTTACAATACGGTCAACGCCTCCATGGGTCCCGACACCCCGACCTACTTCGATCCGGGCTCCTATGTCCAGTCCGAAGTCAACCTGAACTTCGACATGACCTACCCGGTCGGCAACAACCTGGTCCTGGCCGCCGGCCTCGAAAGACGGACCGAGACCTTCGGGCTCGTGGAAGGCCAGATCGAGTCCTACCTGATCGGCCAGCCCCTCGCCAGCCAGGGATTCACGCCGGCTACCAATGGTTTCGCGGGATTCAGCAAGGTCGCCGCGGGTGAATGGGACCGTTCCAACAACGCGATCTACCTGGAAGGCGGACTCACGCCCACGGACCGGTGGCTGCTCGACCTGGCCGTGCGTGCCGAGGATTTCGAAGATTTCGGTACGACCACCAACTACAAGGTGGCCACGAACTTCAGCCTTACCGAAGAAGTGAAACTGCGCGGCAGCGCCAGCACGGGTTTCAGGGCGCCGACGCCCGGCCAGCAGAACGCCTTCAACATCACGACGGAGTTCGACCTGGAACTGAACGACCTGGTGAACAACGGTACGGTGCCTTCCAACAGCCGCGCGGCCGAGTTGAAGGGCGGCAAACCGCTCGACGCGGAGAAATCCGTGAATATCTCCGCGGGCCTCGTCTTCGATCTGGGCACCGTGAGCGCCACCATCGATTATTTCGATATCCGGGTGCGCGACCGGCTGACGGTCTCACAGAATTTCGAGCTCACTGACGAGGAGAGAGCCCAGTTGATCGCCGAAGGCATCACCAGCGCGGCGGGATTGCAGGGGTTTCAGTTCTTCACCAATGATTTCGACTCCGCCAACCGGGGCATCGATGTCGTGGTTTCGGCGCCGGTGGGGACGGGTACGATGAGCCTGGCCTACAACTACACAAGTTCCGAAGTCACCGATCACAATCCGGAAATCCTGGATGCCACGCAGATCAAGGCGCTGGAGGAGGGACTCCCAAGGCAGCGCGGCAATCTGACGCTGACCCAGTCCCTGGCCGATAACTGGAACGCCCTGGGTCGGGCCAGCTACTACGGTACCTGGTACGATTTCCGCGATGGCGAGACCTATGACGGCAGGATCCTGGTGGATCTGGAGAGCACCGTACGCTTCAACGACGATCGGTCCAGGATTACTGTTGGCGCGCAGAACATCCTGAACACCTATCCGGACGAGAATCCGCATGCCGCCGGAGGCCCCTCGGGAGGACCCGGCAACAAGTACAGCCAGTACAGTCCGTTTGGGTTCAGCGGCGCATTCTGGTACGTCAAGTATGGCTTCTCGCTCTAGGTACGGCTTCTCGCCCTGATCACCACGGGTCGGCTGCAGGATCGTACCATCGCCTTTGGCGCAGCAGCTTTCCGCAACTGACATCAACGCCTTTAACTACGCCCCGGGATCGGCAGGTTCCGGGGCGTTTCTTTTTTCCAGGCGGTCCGGGACGACTATTCAATAGACAATGGGGGCCTCCCGCCGTATCTTGGTCCGGTTCACAGGGGCTAACCGGAGTGGCTGCATGACTGCGCAAATGACACGGGGAAAAGTCAAAAACCAGGCCAATCGGAAGACGGAAGGCGGGAAGACCGGAGTCGGGAAGCCCGAAGGCAGGAAACCCGAACTGAGAGGCCTTACCCTGCCCGAGATCTCCCGGATCGTCGCCGAGATGAACGAACCGGCGTACCGGGCGGGGCAAATCGCCTCGTGGGTGTACAAGAAGGCCGCGGGTTCCTTCGAAGAGATGACCAACCTGTCCAAGTCGTTGCGGACCGAACTGGCCGACCGTGCGTGCCTGAACCCCATGACCCCCATCCGGAGGTCGAAGTCCCGTCACGGACCGACCACGAAATACCTGTTCGAACTCCAGGACGGCCAGAAGGTGGAAACGGTGCTGATCGGCGGGTCGCGGCGCAATACGCTCTGCATCTCCACGCAGGTGGGATGCGCCATCGGCTGCCGGTTCTGCGCGAGTGGGCTCGAGGGTCTCGTGCGAAACATGACGTCGGCCGAAATCGTCGACCAGGTCGTGCAGGTAAAGAAGCAGGTCATGCTGGCCGGCGATGCCCGTCCCATCAACAACATCGTCGTCATGGGCATGGGGGAACCGCTGGCGAATTACCGACCGGTGCTCAGGGCCGTACGAATCATCAACGCCGACTGGGGGCTTGGTATCGGCGCCCGCAAAATCACACTGTCCACAAGCGGACTGGTACCGAAGATCTACCAACTGGCCGAAGAGAAGATCCAGTTCGAGCTGTCCGTTTCACTCCATGCCGCCGACGACCGGACGCGGACCTCGATCGTCCCGATCAACCGGCGTTATCCGCTCAAGCAGCTCATGAGGGCCTGCCGCCATTACACCGGGACCACCGACCGCATCATTACCTACGAATACGTCCTGCTCAAGGGCGTAAACGACCGGTTCCAGGACGCGGAGAACCTCGTAAAGCTGTTGAAAAAGGACAAGTGCAAGCTTAACCTCATTCCCTATAACCCGGTACAGGGCCTGCCCTACGAGACGCCCGACGAACACCGGCGTACGGCCTTCGCGAATGCGTTGCGGGCGGGTGGACTGCAGTTGACCATTCGCCGGGAGCGCGGACGGGACATCGACGCGGCCTGTGGACAACTGCGCCTCGCCGAATCCCGCAGATCCGGTTGACCGTTGCCTGGTGCGGGCAAGCGGCCGGGCGGGCGACGCAATGCGGAATTCCGTCGCGGGCAGGCGGCCGGGCGGACCAGGCGGCCGGGCGGACCAGGCGGCCGGAGAAACACCATGGATCATGCATCGTCACCCCGGATCCTCGTGGTGCGGCCCGACCGGATCGGAGACGTGGTGCTCTCCCTGCCGGTGCTGGACGCCCTTCGGCATCGCTGGCCAAAGGCCTACCTGGCCATGCTGGCGCGTCCCTACACCCGCGACGTACTCGAGCGAAATCCCTGCCTGGACGCCATATTCGAAGACGACCCGGAGTCTTTTCACCGTGGTCCGTGGGGTTTCATCGGGCAGGTGCGGCGACTGCGCGCCCAGGCTTTCGACACCGCCCTGGTACTCATGCCGACCATGCGTCATGTGTGGATGATATACCTGGCGGGCATCCCCCGGCGCATCAGCGTGGGGCGGAAGGTCTACCACACGCTCACCCGCACACGGTCCCTCAGCCGCCACCGCTATATCCCGCTCCGCCACGAATCGGATTTCTGCCTGGACCTGGCCCGGATCATCGATGCCCGGGAACCCGGGAACCGGCCGCTGATCGAACTGAAGGAGGAGGAGCGTCGGAGGGCCCGTGCGGTCCTGGCCCGGACGCAGGGACAGCCGGTCATCGGCATCCATCCCGGCAACGGGCGCAACGCGCCGAACTGGACGGTCGAACGTTACGCGCGGCTTGCGAGGACCCTGCAGGATCGCCATGGCGCGAAGATCGTCGTGACCGGGAGCGCGGAGGAGGGGCATCTCGCCGAAGCGATCGTGTCCCCCCTGGAAGGACCGGCTCTTTCGCTGGCAGGGCGGCTTACACTGGGCGAGTTGATCGCGGTGATCGGCGAACTGGACCTCCTGGTGAGCAGCAGCACGGGGCCCATGCATCTGGCCGGAGCGCTGGGCGTTCCAACGGTGTCCGCCTTCTGTCCCCTGCCCGCCAGGTCGCCCGAACGGTGGCGTCCCCTGGGCGGCCTGGACCGCAACCTCCTGCCGCCTGAAGGACAATGCCCGACCTGCGACCGCGGACCCTTCTGCGACCTGTCCGGCATCACCGTGGACATGGTAGGGAAGGCGGTCGGGGAGCAACTGGCCCAATGTGCGAAACAATGACCGTATCCGAAACGCCATCCCGCATCCTCGTCATCCGGTTCAGCTCGATGGGCGATATCGTGCTAACGTCGCCGGTCACCCGTGAGTTGGGCCGACTCTTTCCTGATGCTGAGACCGACTTCCTTGCGCGTGCAGAATACGTGTCACTGGCCCGCGCGCTCCCGGGGGTCGTCGCCGTGCAGCGCTTCGATCCAGGCACCGGTCTCCTGAGCCTCGTCACCCGCCTGCGCGAAAGACGCTACGACCTGGCGTTGGACCTCCATGGGAACCTGCGAAGCAGGCTCGTCGCCATGGCGGGCATCGCTGGACGGGTGCTTCGGTACGACAAACGCCGGTTCGTCCGGATGGCGATCGTCAGAAGGCGAAGACGGTCCAGGCCCGTCCCCCATACCATCGACCGGTATCTGGAAGTGCTCGACCGGCTCGACGCGGCCGCCGCGCCTGGCCTGGAAGGCGCACATGACGCGGCGGAGATGAGGCTGCCGCAACTGAAAGTCGATGGTGCCGCGGCGACCATGGTGGAGGAACGGCTGGCCGGTGCCGGCATCGGGCCGGATGTCCGGTTACTCGGCGTAGCGCCGGGCGCCTCCCATGGTCCTAAGCGCTGGCCGCCGGGGCGGTTCGCCCGGGTTGCGGACCACATGGCGAAATCCCGGGACATGAAGGTACTGCTGCTGGGTAGCGAGGCGGACCGGCCGGTCACCGGCGAGGTGGCCCGTGCCATGGAGCGTCCCGCCGTAGACTGGACCGGGACGACCGATCTCGCGATGCTGCCCGCGGCCGTGCGGCGGTGCGCACTCCTGGTCAGCAACGATTCCGGCCCCATGCACGTGGCCACGGCCGTGGGCACACCCGTGATCGGCGTATTCGGCGCCACCCATCCCCGACTGGGGTTCGCGCCGGTTGGACCGGCGGACACCGCCGTAACGCTCGACCTGCCGTGCAGCCCCTGCAGCCTGCACGGGAACCGGGCCTGCCGGTTCCGCACCCATGCGTGCATGGAGGAACTCGATCCCGGGCGCGTTATTGCCGAGGCGGAGCGCCGGGTACCGGTTTAGCGGAATGAACGCGGGTTGACCGGCGGCTGCGGTGCGGATTTACTCGTCGGCGCCGTATTCGAGGAGCGAGAAGACGGGACGCTTACCCAGCTTTTTCCGTCCGTCCAGGAAGGATAGTTCGATCAGAAACCCTACGCCGGCCACGACCCCGCCCGCTTCTTCGACGAGTTGACACGCTGCCGTCGCGGTCCCCCCCGTGGCCAGCAGGTCATCCACGATGAGTACGCGGTCTCCGGGTCTCACGGCATCCAGGTGCATCTCCAGCGCGTCCGTGCCGTACTCCAGATCGAATTCGATCCGCCGCGTCTCCGCCGGGAGCTTGCCGGGCTTGCGCAAGGGAACGATGCCCTTTCCCATGTGGTAGGCGAGCACCGGCGCCAGGATGAACCCCCGGGCCTCGATACCGGCCACGAGATCGATGGAACGCTCTGCGTATTCATCGACGAAACGATCCACGGCCTTGCGAAAGGCGGCGGGATCCTTGAAGAGCGTGGTCACGTCCTTGAAGTTAATGCCGGGAATGGGAAAGTCCGGCACGTTGCGGATCTTCTGTTTCAGAACGTCCAATTCACACCTCGATTCTGATACCACAGGCAGCGATCCGTTCCGGCAGTACCTGTCAGCCGGTGTCGTTCTGGGCTACTGGCCGAATTCTCCCGGCCAGTTCTCTATAATGGTCAACACAGGCCGTTCTTCTTCCGCGTTGGTCGGCAGGATGAACTTCTGCCCATCCCCGGTCACGTCAAAACCGGAAAAACGCAGGTAGTCGGCACCGCCCTGGATACCATCGAAGAGGACCCGCGGCGGTCCGAACCGGAAACCCTGACCCTCCAGGAGGGGAACGGACATCATCCGATTGTCTTCCACGTAGAACAGTTCATCCCCGGAGGGATTCCAGCGGGGCGTCCAGCCTTCGTTTACGGACACTCGCCAGCGGCCCGACCCCGTGGGAAATCGGGTTACATAAACCTCCGGAGAACCGTCCAGGCTCGATACGTAGGCCAGGTATCGACCGTCCGGTGACAGCGCGCCCTGAAACACCCGCCGCTGGTTCTCAACGAGCACTACCGGCTCCGCATCACCTTCCGTGGATATATACTGTATGCTTTGCCGTTTGAAAAAGACCAGTTTGCTTCCGTCACCCGACATGATAGGTTCCCAGCCGGTAAGCGAATCGGTGGAGAACGGCGTCATCTCTTCCATGGCATCAAGATCCATGCGCATGAGCAGGCCATCGCGCCTGAAACGCCCCGTATTCGGGGAGTGAGAAACCGCGAAAAGGATGGATTCGCCATCGGGCGTAAAGGTCGGTTTACTGAAGTCCCAATCGTCAAAGGTCAGCTGGCTCCCGGCACCTGTTTCCAGGTCATAGGACCAAAGCCCCTGGAGGTTTCCTTCCCTGGTGTCCACGATGATCCGCGTCCCGTCGGGAGACAGCACCGGATCTCCGATCCATTCCCGGGGATTGCCGATGACCCGTTCGATCAGCCCGCTGCGGTTCACCACGGCAAGCCGCTGCATGGGGCGGAACGCGGTACGGTACACCAAGGTGCCATCGGTCGAGAGACTGACGGTGTGGACGTTCCGAACCACGGGAAACGCATCGCCCGTCAGTTCCCCGAGCCGGGGTGAAAAAGGCGCGGCCCAGAGATCTCCTTCGGCACGGGCGGTTTCCCGGTAGTAGATCAAATAGCCGGACGCGTATCCCGCCACGGTAAGGAATTCACCTTCCAGGGGCACCGCGTGGCGTTCTTTTCCTGGCGATTCAACAACAATGCGGGACTTTGTGATTCGAGCCACCGAGATCGCCCGGCTGAGGTCCGCGTTTCCCCGGTACTTTTCGCTCAGTTCGGCGATTTCATCCGGATCATCCGAGGATTGAACCACCGAAAAGAGGCGGAGGTTGTGCTCAGACAGACTCAAGGGAGTGACCAGGCCTCTTTCGGACTTCGTTTCGTCCGGTTGCGCCAGCAGCGCCGGGGCCCCGCCGTGTTCGGATACGGTATACAGCCCGCCCCCGGTCCTCAGACCGGTTGTGCTGAAGAGTATCTGTCCGTCTGAGCCCCAGGACACGCCGGCGAATCCCTGGTCCGGCACGTCACACAGCTGGACCTGCCCCCCGCCGTCCGCCCCGACCTTCCAGATCGTACCGCCGGCCATGTAACCGATGTAACGGCTGTCGGGAGACCAGAATACCCCGTCCACGTCTTCCGTACCCGCAATCTCTCTACCCTCGACCTGGTCCAGGGGCCGCACCCACAGCCGGCTGTCCCGGGTAAAGGCTAGCATCGTCCCGTCCGGCGAGATGGCCGCGTTGTCCCGGCCCAGGTTGTCCAGACCCATCTGGAACTTGCGTACAGGCGCGGCGGGTTCTACGCCAAGCGTACCCATCAGCGCCGCGACGATCAACGCCCCGGCGACCAGGCAGGCGGCGCAGGCGCCGAGCACGACCGGACTCCGCAGGAGGGTGACGGCCGACCCCGGCCGCGATACGTCGCCGGCCGTACCGGCCGCCGGCCCCGCCTCGTGTTCGTTCCGGCTGTCGGACAGGTCATGGCCCACGTCGAGAACGGACTGGTAGCGGGACCTGGGTTCCTTGCCCATGCAGCGCCGGACAACCCGGTTCAGCAGGGGAGGCACTTTATTGTTCGCCGCGCTCACCGGTTCCGGGTCATCCTTCAGGGTACTGCTGATGACGGACACGTAGTTGTCGCCCGTGAAGGGCCGGACGCCCGTCAGCGTTTCGTACATCATGACGCCCAGGCTGAAAATATCGCTCCGGTGATCGCCGTGGTTGCCGGTCGCCTGTTCGGGCGACATGTACGCCGGCGTGCCCAGTACCGTGCCGGCCTGGGTCAGACTCATCGTGGGCCCGGCGCCATCGGTTTCGCCGGAAGGCCCGGAGACGACCCGGGCCAGGCCGAAGTCCAGGACCTTGGGGACGCCGTCGTCGGAAATCATGACGTTCGCAGGCTTCAGGTCCCGGTGCACGACGCCCCGCTGGTGGGCGTGGTCCAGGGCCTCCACGATGGGCATGAACCAGTCGTAGAAGGATGCCAGTGGGAGGGGCGTACCGGACAGGCGCTCGTGGAGCGGCCGTCCGGATACGTATTCCATGGTGATGAAGTACACGGTGTCGGAACCGCCGCCGTCGGGTTCGACACCATCCGGACCGCCCAGGCCGCCCGGTCCGCCCGGTCCGCCCAGTCCGCCCGTCCGCGCTTCCTCGATGGCGTACACCTGGGCGATATTCGGGTGGTTCAGCTTGGCGGCCGCCTCCGCCTCGATCCGGAAACGCTGGAGCAGCGCGGGGTCGCGGGCCAGATCCTCCGGCAGCACCTTCAGGGCAACCCGCCGCTTCAGACGGGTATCCTCGGCCAGGTAGACCTCACCCATGCCTCCTCGTCCGAGCGTGCGTTCAATGCGGTAATGGAGGACGGCGTCGCCCTGCTGCATGCGCTTACTCCATGGCGAAAGATAGTCCAGCTGTCGATGGCTAGTCCAGCTCGTCCAGGCGCACGGGCCGGCCCTCCGCCGCGGACCGGTCGGCCGCGAACACGACGCGGTGGGACTCGTAGGCGGCGGCCATGTCGGTGAGGGGCATGGGGCCGCCGCTTCGGATGCTGTCCGCGAAGGCCTGGAACTGGGGCTCGTAGGGATGATCCTGGACATCGCCCGAATCGATCAGCGAGGTCTCGAGGGTGCTCCACCGGCTCCGATCCATCCCCCGGATCTTCTCGGAGTAGAACCGGTTGTCCAGCAGGCTGCCCTCGCTGCCCACCAGGTGCACGTGGAAATAGTAGGGTTGCAGGCAGTCGATGCAGGAAGTCACCTTGCCGATCCGGCTTCCACCCTCGAACCTCAGGATGGAGACACTGGTCGTGTCGTACTCGTAGGGCGCGAAGTGGGCGCTCGAAGACTTCGTGTTGTAGCTGGTGACTTCTTCCACACTGCCGTCCATGAAGAACAGCAGCGCGTCCAGGGCGTGGCAGCCGGCCGTCAGCAGGCTGGTCCCGCCCATGGCCTTCTTCACGTTCCAGTCGTACTGCCCGTACCACGGTCCGATGCCGTGATAGTAGTCGACTTCGGCGTAGTGCAGGTCGCCGAGAAGCCCCTGGTCGATGACGGACCGGATCAGGGTGAAATGGGCGCTGTAGCGGCATTCGAAGCAGACGCAGACCGACACGCCGGCCCGGTCCACGGCGGACTGGATGCGCGCCGCGTCCCCGGGCGTAAGGGCAATGGGCTTCTCGATGATGAGATGCTTGCCGGCTTCCGCGGCGGCCACGGCCTGGTCGGCGTGAAAAGGATGGGGCGTGCAGATGTCGACCACGTGGATGTCCGGGTCGGAGAGCAGGTCGTCGTACTCGACACAGGACTTCAGCGGCGTGCCGAACTGATCCGAAAGGGCCGCGTCGTCATGGGTCCTGCGGGAGCAGACGGCGCTGACGTCCGCACCGTTCACGGCCTTGAACGCGTCGATATGCGCCCCGGCCACCCAGCCGAGGCCGACGATGCCTACGTTCAGTTGATTCACGGTCAGTTGGTCCACGGTCAGCCTCCGGAGCTTTGCAGGTCGTCCAGCACGGCCATCCACCGGCCGTGGTCGGTTTCCAGCGTGTCGAGGGAGGTCCGCTCAAAGACGAAGGGATAGCCGGTGATCGCCGCCGCGTGTTTGAACGGATCGTCGGCGCAGCAGTCCTCGACGACTGCGGCAAGGAACCCGTGCTGCACGGCGGAAGCCGCGGTCAACAGCACGCAGACGGAAGTTTCCAGTCCCGCAACCAGTATAAAGGATTTGCGCGCGTGATGTAAATGGGTTAATAGGTCCGGCTGCTGGAAGGCATCGAAGGTCTGCTTGCGCAGGACCGTTTCTCCGGTCCGTTCGGCGGCGCAAGGCAACACGCCGGCGCCGGACGTTCCCCGGACACAGGGCGTCTCACCCTTTACGCGGTAAGGCGCCATCCAGTCCGTTCCGTCCGGTTCGAACTCCGCCCGCACATGAACGATGTCGAGACCCGACGATCGGCTGCATTCCAGCAGTCTTTCGACGTTCGACGGAAAATCCGGAAAAGCCTTCGCGGTTGCCGCAGGCCAGAAATCCCACTGGACATCGATGAGCAACAGCACAAACCGGCGCCAGTCCGTCTGGTCAGCCATGGACCTGCTTTCGACTGAAGGTGATTCGTCCAAAGGCGAAACAATGTCGTTCCACTTTGACACATGGAAATGCGTTGTTCTTCTCTATCAATCATGTGTTAAGGCCGGCTTCGGGCAAGGTGATTTGCTCAGTCGGTGCAGTCGGTACATTAGTTGCCGGCGAAATTACGTTCCCGTCAAAATACCTTTATATCCATGCGGATATTTCTGCCTTCCCGCTCTTGACATTCCCATGGGCCGGTGTAGATTGAATGCTAACCCTGTTCTACGGCGCGGGCATCGTCCCGCGTCGCATCGTTTTATGGTAATCCTTACATGCATTTCGATCCTCGGAAACTGTTCGAAGACGGTTTCATCGTGCTTCGTGGGGTGGTTCCCCCTGACTGGCTCGGTCCCCTGAGGGACAGCTTCGAGCGCATGGTGGACCGCCAGCGGGAAATCTGGACCAGGGAAAGGAAACCGGGCGATCCGCCCGGAGGAGCGTGGGAGACCGGTCACCAGCCCAGGTTGCAATTCGAAACCCTCGTGGACGGGGACACGGCCAATACGATGGCCTTCTGCCTCCACGAAAACACCATGGGCGTCAGCCGGCGCATCATGAATTCTGAAGCCGCGGGCAACACGGGATTCATGTTCATGTGCAATCCGGTGACCGACCGCGGACCGGCGCCGTGGCACCGGGACATACACCCCATCGACCAGGCGCCGTTGCGGGGTCTCCAGGACGACCTGCTGCACAATGCGCCCGGTTACCTCCAGTGGAACATCCCGCTCTACGACGACAACGTGCTCTGGGTCGTACCGAAGAGTCATCGCAGAGGGAACACGGCCGAAGAAAACCGCTGCCTGGCACAAGACCCCCACGAGCCGCTGCCCGGCGGCGTGCAGGTCGAGCTCAACGCGGGCGACGGTGTGGTCTATACCAACACGATCCTGCACTGGGGGAGCAACTACAGCGCCAGGACGCGACGCACAATCCATCTGGGCTACCGTTCCTACGGCGGACCCATCTTCCCCTACGTCAACCGGACTTTCCGCGACCTCGGCTTCATCGAATGCCTACCCTCCGACCTGCAGACTGTTTTCAGGGACATCAGGCGCAGGTATGACGATGAGACCGACCGGATCGAGTCTATCTTCCGCGCCGCCATCGACGGCGACGAAGACGCTTTCCAGGAAGGCGTCGCCGCGCTGCATCCCGGTGAAGCAGGCCGGATCATATGCGCCGTGCTCCTTTCCAAGATCGTGTACAAGATGAGGTTCGCCACCCATCCGGTCCGACCGCACTACGGCGGCGACATCTCGCACGACGAAGGCCTGAAACCACGGTTCACCGTCGGCGAGCTGGACGCGCTCTGGCGGCGCTTCGAACCGCTGGACGAAGAGATGCAGTCCGATGCGCTCCAGTTCGTGCCGGGATTCCAGTCGGATCCCATGCACTACTATTTCGAGGAAATGCCTTCCGGCCTGAGCATGGGGTCTTTCATGGCGGGATGGCGGAACAACTAACGAGCCGCTGTCGCGCCCTTCGGGGGAGACCACGATGAAGATCACCGCAGTTTCCGTATGGACGGTCGTCGTACCCACCATACCCGGCCGGGTGCACAGTCCGGAATACGCGGAGAAGACCGGGTGGGACGAGGTGCCCAAGCACATCATCCGGGTCGATACCGACACCGAATATGCCGGGATCGGGGAGACCGGCCGGGGCCTGCCCATCGAACAGGTCCGGGAAGGGGCGGGGCTGCTCATCGGCCGCGATCCCGAGGATATCACGCCTCAGGACATCTTCGGGCGCCGCGGCGAACGGGCGGCGGACGACATCACCGTGGGTAACGGTCCGGCCTACGACGCCTACGAGATGGCCGTGCTCGACCTGGTGGGACGGACCCGCGGGCTGCCCGTGCACACCCTCCTGGGCGGCGCCGTCCGGGACCGGGTCCGGGCCGATTACTGGATGGGCCACCAGACGCCGGAGGACGGCGCCAGGGCCGTGGAAAGAGGGCTGCGCCTGGGATTTACGGGCGTCAAGATCAAGTGCCGGCTCGAAGAACCCATGTACGAGCGCCTGAAGGCCATGCGCGACGTGGCCGGTCCGGGATTCAAGGTGACGGTGGACCCCAACGAACGGTTCTACACGGCCGCCCAGGCCATCGAGCTGGCCGGCCGTCTCGAAACCCTGGGCAACGTGGAGGTTTTCGAGGATCCCATACCCAAGTCGGACATCGAGGGCTACGAGGAGATCCACCGGGCCATCCCCTTCCCCCTGGCCATGCACCTGGGGAACGGCGAAGGAGTCGTGCGCGCCCTGCAGGCGGACGGCGGACGGGGCGTGGTGGACTGCGTGAACCTGGGCGGCAGCATGTTCGGATTCCAGCGCAACGCCGCCGTGGCCGCCGCGGCCGGCCTGCCCTGCTGGCACGGTTCGGGAAACGACCTGGGGATCTCGGACACTTCTTTCGTGCACGCCGCCGCCGCCGCGCCGAACTGCACCATGGCCTCTGATTTCGTCGGAGGGTGGACCCGGGAGGACGATCTCATCGAAGAGCCCATCTCCTTCGAGAACGGACACGTGCCCACGCCGATGAAACCGGGACTCGGCTGCGACCTGGACTACGACGCGCTGCAGCGGTACACGCAGCAACACGAGGAGCTGAGCTGATGCGCCATGGGGAACCACGGAAGGAGCGTCCATGCGGTTGATCGCCGTGGGTTGCGAATACGCCGGGGTCACGACGTTGATAGACGGCCTCTACGCCTGGGGAAACGAACGGGGCGTCCACCACCACCTCGACGACCACTTCACCATACCGGACGCGTACCACCTCGACGATGCGGAGCAGCAGGGATTCATCGACATGCTGCCGGCCATCAAGGAGCGATTCCAGCGGTTCCAGATCGTGTACCACGTCCGGTTGATGCACAAGTTCGATCACATCCTCCTCGGCGGGTTTCACATTGAGGAAGTGGTATACGGGCCCCGCTACTACTACCCGGGGATCAACATCGCGGTGCGGGAATACGAGCCGGACATGCCCGGCGACGCCATCCTGGTCCATCTCCACGCCCGGCCGGAGGTCATCCGGCGGCGCATGGTGTCGGCCCCCCATCCCCGGCAGCTGGTCCCGGCGGAGGACGTCGAACGCATCCTGGAACGGTTCGAGGAAGAGGTCGCGCAGTCGTGGATCCACCGGAAGTTCGCCATCGACACGTCCGATCTGACGCCCGGGGAATTGCTGGAGACGTTCCTGGAGCGATCCGTTCCCTATCTCAACACCCGGGATGCGTTGACCAGATTGCGGAGACCCGGCATGCCGGACGGGGAGTACAGATGAAAATCACACACGTGGGGGCCGTGCTGCTCCAGCCCATGCCCTGGGTGCTGGTGAAGGTGAAGACCGACGAGGGGCTGGTCGGCATCGGCGAGGCCTATCACGGCGCCGGGGTCCACCAGATCGCCACCGATCCCAGGCTGGTCGACCGGGCGCTCCTCGGCCAGGACCCGCGGAACGTGGACAAGCTCTTTCACGACATGATGGGTTCCATGTCCGCCTCCGGATTCTACCAGGGCGCGGTCATGAGCGCCATCAGCGGGATCGAAATGGCCCTGTGGGACATCACGGGGCAGGCCTGCGGCGTGCCCATCTGGCAACTGCTCGGTGGCAAGTTCAGGGACCGCATCCGCGTATACAACGACTGTCACGCTGGAGACGAGGAAACGCCGGAAGCCTACGCGGAGAAGGCCAGGTCCGTGGAAGCCCGGGGCTTCGACGCCATCAAGTTCGACATCGATCCGCAGCCTTCCCGGCGGGACCGGTACAACCGGACCATAAGCAACCACGACGTGGCCTACTTCGTCGACGTCATCGCCGCCTTGCGGGAAGCCCTGGATCCCAACACCGACCTGCTCATCGACGCCCACTGGAACTATGCCCCGGTGGATATCCTCAAGGTGGCCTACGCCATCGAGGACCTCGACCTGATGTGGCTGGAGGACCCCGTGCCGCCGGAGAACGTCGAGGCCATGGCGAAGGTCACCCAGGCCACGCGCGTCCCCATCTGCACCGGGGAGAACTTCTATACGCGCCACGGCTTCCGGGACCTCATCGAGGCGCAGGCGGCGGACATCATCTCGCCCGATCACGCCAAGGCGGGCGGGTTGCTGGAGGGCCGGAAGATCGCCGACCTGGCGGACATGTACTACATCCCCATCTCGCCGCACAACATCTGCGGCCCCATCGGGACGATGGCCGTGTGCCACCTGTGCGCGGCGGTGCCCAATTTCCAGGTGCTGGAGTTCCACCACCTGGACGACGAGTTGTGGAATGTACTTACGGTGGAACGGGACCTGATCCGGGACGGGCATATCGACCTGCCCGTGACGCCGGGCCTGGGTGTTGCGCTGGACGAGGAAGTGGCCCGGCGCGCGGCCCGGGAGGACCTCGGTTTCTTCTGATCACGGACCGGGAACGTGCGCGGCCGGCCGGGACGCCTGCCGGCCGAGAAGCAGGCGATCGACCTGGGATTCCAATAGACCACGGTTACCATGGGATATGACGCCGAAATCGTCGGGCCGCGAATGAACCCGGACCTGACCCCCGAACTGGAACGGGAGACCGCCTTCTTCCGGAAATGGGGCTATCTGGTCGTGGAAGACGCGCTGACCTCCGGACAGATCGAGCGACTTCGGGACGCCCTCGACGATACCTTTTTCCGGCGCAGCGAGTCCTTCACTCACCAGCTGCTGGAAGAGGACCAACGGTTCGCTTTCCTGCTGGACAACCCACCCGTCCTGGACCGCATGAAGGCCATACTCGGCAACTGCGTCCAGCTGCACAGCGCGACGGCGCGGGTTACGAAACCGGGCGAACCGGACCAGAACTGGCATCGGGACATACCCTGGCCCAAGGATCCGGAGCCTCCGCCTTACGGCAACGAGCCGGGGCAGATCAACTGCGGGTACTACCTCGACCATCTTACCATGGAAAACGGACCCATCGTCATCGTGCCGGGCAGCCACCGGGCGCCTTTTAAGCCGCCGGAGACCCAGGCCCGTTTTCCGGACGAGAAGCACGTTCTGGCGAGACCGGGACAGGCCGTCCTGTTCGACGGCTGGCTCTTTCACCGCGGGGCCGCCAACCAGTCGGACCGCAACCGCAGGGTCTGCCTGATGTGCTACCAGAACGCCTGGATGAAGTCCCGGGAACCCTTCGACGGTCCACGGGTGACCGCCATGCGGGAGAAGGGAACCAGGGAACAGAAACTGCTGCTCGGTGCAATCGACCGCTGGTAGCGTAACATGACAGACGTCCTGTCATGAGCGAGATGAGCGAGATGAGCGAGATGAGCGAATTGCCCATGATGGATATCCACCGGGCCGAACTGCCCGTACGCATCGGGATCTCGTCCTGCCTGCTCGGCGAGCGTGTCCGCTACGACGGCGGGCACAAGCGCGACGACTACCTGGTGGACGTGGTCGGCCGTTACGTGGAGTGGATCCCGGTCTGCCCCGAAGTGGAAGCGGGCATGGGCACGCCGCGGGAGACCGTGCAGTTGACCCGGGTCGACGACGATATCCGGATCCTGACGAAAAACGGCATCGATCACACCGACAGGGTGGACTGGTTCGCCCGGCAACGCGTGCAGACCCTGGAGCAGGCCAGGCTCAGCGGCTACATCCTGAAAAGCCGGTCCCCCTCCTGCGGCATGGGAAGGGTACCCGTGGTCCAGCCCGAGGGCGCCGCGCTCCGGAACGGGCGCGGGATATTCGCCCGGCGGCTTATAGATGCCCTGCCCCATCTGCCCGTGGAAGAAGAGCGGCGGCTGAATAACCCGCGGGTCCGGGAGAACTTCATCAGCCGGGTTTTCGCCTGCTACCGCTGGCTTCAGCTCGCCGATTCGGGCCTGACCCGTCAATCGCTGATGAGCTATCACCGGGCCTACAAATACCTCCTCATGGCGCACAGCCAGGAGGGCACGCGCCGTCTCGGACGGCTGCTGGCGAAACCGGAACGCTACGCCACTACCCGGGAACTGGCGGACGCCTACCTGGGCGAATTCAACCGGGTCATGAAAAGAACGCCGTCCCGGCGGAACCATACCAACGTGCTGCAGCACATGGCGGGCTATGTCTCAGACCGGCTCGACGGCCGCACGCGCCGTGAACTGACGCGCATGATCCAGAAGTACCACGAGGAGCTGCTGCCCCTGATCGTGCCCGTGGTCATGCTGCGGCACTACGTGCGGGAGTTCGACATCACCTACCTGCAGGACCAGACCTACCTCCATCCCTTTCCTGGCGAACTGATGCTGCTCAACCAGTTGTAGCGCCTCGAAGCCGCGGCGGCGGGCAGCCGGTTTGTGCGGGACATACTCCTTGACCGGAAATCGCCGGGCCGTTTACTTAGGTTGATTGTCCTGAGTCTCGAATCAACGCCGCGTTCCGAGTCCTTTTCTTCGCTCGATACCCGCGAGGCTACGGCGGAACATGACGCAGAAAACCCTGTCCATCCAGCTCACCGAAGCGCAGGTCGCCCGGTTTCACGAAGAAGGCTATCTCGTCGTCCCGGACCTGCTGACGGCGGATGAAGTCGAGGCGTTCGTCCGGCACCAGGCCGATCCGGAAGCCGAGTCCCTGCGGCAGGGGCTCCGCACCCATCTGTCGGATCCCTTCTGGCGCGAGTTGGCCCACCATCCAAACGTCGCCGGCGTCGCCCGACAGATCCTGGGCGGCCGGCCCCGTATCGTACAGACCATGTACATGGCCAAGGAACCGGCCAGACCGGACGAGGAACTGGGCGGCGCCGGCATCTCGCTGCACCAGGATTCCCACTACCTGCCCAACGAGCCCGACACGTTGATGGCCTGCTGGATCGCCATGAGCGATACCGATCCTGAGAACGGCGGCCTGTGCGTGGCGCCGGGCAGCCACAGGGACAGCCTGCGGGAAACGACCCTGAATACCAATCCGGAGCACATGAGTTGGGAGAGTGACTACGGTATGCGGTCGCCGGACGGCCGCGAGTGGACCGAAAAGCTCTACTCCTTCGACGTGGTGGGCATCGAGGAGGAAGACCTCGTCCGGTTGACGGTGCCGCGCGGCAGCGGAGTGTTCTTCACCAGCAGGACGGTGCACGGTTCCTACGCCAACCGGTCGCACTCCCGTCCGCGCCTGGCCTTCGCCGTCCACTACGTGAAGGACGGCACCTGGGTGTTCCGGACCGATGTGCAGGATACGACCCCGGTGGACCTGCAGGGAGCCTGACCCGGGTATTTACTGGAGATTCATTTCCTAGAGTATCATTTCCTGGAGAATCGATGGAACGCCTGAACGTCCTGCTGCTTCCCGTTCGCCCCATTTACAGCCCGTGGTGCGTGGACATCCGGACCGCCATCGGCGACCGCCACGAATTGCGGGATCTCGACGATGCCAGACCCCTGGCGCCCCAGTTCGCCGGTGTGGACGTGGTGATCGACCAGGGCGGGAGCCGGGGCACGCGGGAGATGATGGACGCCGCGGACGGCTGCCGACTGTGGCAGATCGTGGGCACGGGATTCGACCACTTCGACCTGGCCTATATCAAGACGAAAGGCATCCCCACGGCCAATACCCCCGGACTGTTCAGCGACGTCGCCCTGGCCGAGACGGCCATGATGTTCATCATTATGGTATCGCGGCGATACCAGGAAGCGGTGGACTATTTTCAACAGGGCCGCATGTACGATCCGCTCGGATACGAGTTGGAGCACCAGACACTGGGCATCGTGGGATTCGGCGCGAGCGGCCAGGCCCTGGCCCGCCGGGCCAAGTCCTTCGGCATGCGGATCCTGGGCATCGACGTCCGGGAGATCGAATCCGAGGTGCTCGACGACATTCAGCCGGACTTCATAGGCACGCCGGACGACCTCGACCGCGTCGTGGCCGAAAGCGACTTCCTGTCTCTTCACCTGCACCTGAACGACGGGACCCGCCATATCATCGACGGCCGGCGGCTGGGTCTCATGAAACCGACGGCCAGCGTCATCAACGTAGCCCGCGGCGCCCTCGTGGACGAAGCGGCCCTCTACGACGCCCTGGTCGAGGGGAAGATCGGCGGGGCCGGTCTCGACGTCTTCGCCCAGGAACCGCCCGATCCTTCCCTGCCCGTCTACCAGTTGCCCAACGTGGTCGTCACGCCCCATATCGCCGGGGTGACGGACGGCACCTCCCGCCGGCGGGCCGCCGCGGCCGCGGAGAACACGGACCGGGTCGCCCAGGGTCTGGAACCCCTGTACCGCATCGACATGTGACCGGCCTGTGATCGACCTGTGACCGGCCGGCCACCTATCCCGGAAACCCGCCCTCCATGCAACAGATGACCACCGCCGAAGCCATCGTCCGGACGCTGATCGCCCACGGAATCGATACGGTCTTCGGACTGCCGGGCGTGCAGAACGACGCCCTCTACAACGCCTTCTACGACCATCGGGACGAAATCCGCGTCGTCCACACGCGCCACGAGCAGGGCGCGGCGTACATGGCGCTCGGATACGCCCTCTCGACGGACCGGCCCGGGGTCTACAACGTGGTCCCGGGACCGGGGTTTCTCAACGGGACCGCCGCCCTTTCCACGGCCTATGCCACAAACGCGAAGGTGCTCTGCCTGACGGGCGAGATCCCTACGAAGTACCTTGGGCGGCACACGGGCCAGCTGCATGAGATCAACGGCCAGCTCGATGTGCTGCGGTCCCTGACCAAGTGGGCCGCACGGATCGACAGTACCGCCGGTGCGCCTTCCAGGACGGCCGAGGCCATCCGGCAGTTGAATTCCGGCCGGCCGCGCCCCGTGGGTCTGGAATGTCCCTGGGACGTGCTCGCGTCCGAAGGCGAAACGCCGCGCATTCCCGGACCGTTACCCTTATCCAATCCCCCGGTGGACACGGAGATGCTGGAAGCCGCCGCGCGGAAACTGGGCCGGGCCGAAAACCCGATGATCTTCGTCGGCCGCGGGGCCATGAACGTTTCCTGGGAGATCACGCGGCTCGCTGAACTGATCCAGGCACCGGTCATCGGTTACCGGACGGGCCGCGGCGTGCTCGACAGCCGCCACTACCTGAGTCATCCCAACCCCGCGGCCCACAAGCTCTGGCCGAAGGTGGACGTCGTCCTCGCCGTGGGGTCTAGGCTCGCCATCCCCCAACTCTACTGGGGCGTGGACGAGCACCTGACGACCATACGGATCGAGGTGGACGCCAGGGCCCAGGACCGCATCGCCCGGCCGGACATCGCCATAACGGCGCGGACCGAAGACGCCATGCCCCTGCTGGTCGAAGCGGTGGAAAGGCACAACCGCGTCCGCCCGTCCCGGGAAGCCGAAATGCGCGCGCTGAAAGCGGAGACCGAGGAGATGTTCGCGTTCCTGGAACCCCAGACCTCCTTCCTGCGGGTGATCCGGGAGGAACTGGGCGAGGACGGCCTCTTCGTGGAAGAGCTGACCCAGGTGGGTTACGCCGCCCGGCAGATCATGCCGGTGTACAAACCCTACACCTTCATATCCACGGGCTACCAGGGCACCCTGGGCTGGGGCTTCCCCACGGCCCTCGGCGTGAAGGTCGCCCACCCGGACAAACCCGTCATCTCCGTAACGGGCGACGGCGGGTTCATGTTCGGCGTGCAGGAACTGGCCACGGCCGTCCAGCACCGCATCGGCCTGGTGACACTCCTTTTCAACGACAACGCCTACGGCAACGTGAAGCGGATGCAGCAGAAACTGTACGGCAACCGGGTGATCGCGTCCGACCTGCACAACCCCGATTTCGTCCGGATGGCCGAATCCTTCGGCGCCCGGGGCATCAGGGCGGAGACCCCGGAGGAACTGCGCCGGGCCATCCGCGAGGGGTTTGCCGAAGACGGTCCCACCCTGGTGGAGATCCCAGTGGGCGAGATGCCGGACGTGGACCGCTTCAAGCGGGGGGCCCGCGTACGGGGCACGGCCGAACGCTCCGAGCACGCCCTGCAATGGTGAGGCCCGTAGGACATGTAAAGACATGTTTCTGATTCCTGAAGACAGCGGACTTTTTCGGACCCTTCAATGCCTGGTGGACGCCCGTAAGATGGTCTTCCTCGCCGGACTGCCGGGCACCGGGAAGAGTCTCCTGCTGCAGCAGCTGGCCATCCTGGCCCACGGCCGCGGGCGCGCGCCCCACCTGCTCCAGTGGGACGTCTGCCGGCTGCCGTTCTTGACAAACGACCGCGTGAAGGAACATTATCACGAGCAGGACGGGATCACCCACGCCGGCGTCCGCAAGGCGGTGGGCCTGTGGGCCAGGCGCGCCGTCGGACAATGGGCCGATGCGCACCGGGACGACAGGGACATCCTCATCGGCGAGGTCCCGATCATCGGCAACCGGCTGGTCGAGCTCGTCCGCAGGGAACAGGACCCCGTCGAGGCTCTGCTTTCAGATGGGGAATCCGCCTACTTCGCCATACCGACGCCCTCCCGGCGGGTCAGGCGGCTCATCGAGACACAGCGCGAGGAACGAAGCGTCAGCCCGTTGCACGAGCGGGAGAAGGGGGACGCGCAGCCCGACATCATGTATGCGCTGTGGGAAGACCTGCGGGCGGTGGCGTCGCGCTTCGGCCTGCTCGATGAAACGGGGAAGGGTTGCGAGGCGGGCGAGTACGACCCGGACCTGTATTGCGACACCTATTCCGCCCTGCTCAAGCGCCGGTCCGCGGGCCGGGTCGACCTGGACCTGCTCCTGTCCACGGAAGGCCGGTCGGTCTACGACCTGTCCGCCGGACAGCGGGACCTCGTCCCGTCTGCGCGGGAGGTGGAAGCCGCCGTCCGGGAAATGGAAGACCGGTATGCCCGCCCCGAAGCGTTGGCGCGCGCCGTGGATCAGTGGTACGAGGTGTAATGGCGCATAACGGAGATCAAGTATGAAAACAGCACGCTTCGCCTGCAACGGCCAGGTCCTCGAGGCCGTCTTCGAGAACGGACAGCTCATGGTGGGCACGGTCGCCTACGATCCGGAGGACGTCATGTTCCTTCCGCCGGTGGCCCATACGAGCAAGGCCATCGGCGTCGCGCTGGGGTACACCGAGCACGCGAAGGAACTGAACCTGGACCTGCCCGAGGAACCCATCCTGTTCAACAAGATGCCCCAGACCTTTATCGGCCACCGGGCGAAGATCGTAGTCCCCCCGGAATTCGACTACCTGCACTACGAATGCGAGCTCGTCGCCGTGATCGGCCGGCCGGCCCGGAAGGTGAAGGCCGCACAGGCCCTGGACTACGTGGGGGGCTACACCATCGGCAACGACCTGACGATCCGGGACTTCGTGAGCAACTACTTCAGACCGCCGATCAAGGCCAAGGGTTTCGATACCTTCGGCCCGCTCGGCCCCTTCCTGACCACCGCGGACGAAATCGATCCCACCGACGTGCGCCTGCGCACCTACGTCAACGGGGAACTCCGCCAGGAAGGCTGGACCGGCGACCTGCGCCACGGCGTTGCCGAACTTATCGAGTATATCACCGCCTACATGACCCTGAACCCCGGGGACATGATCTGGACGGGCACGCCGGAAGGAATATCCCACATCCACGCGGGCGACAGCCTTCGGCTGGAAGTGGACGGACTGGGCGCCCTTGAAAACGACGTGGTGGCCAGTCTCAAGGAGGGTGGATCATAGCCATCCAGGTTGCCACGCAGGCACACCCGAACGAGGCCAAAGCGAAGCGGTTCATCGCCCGCTTCCGAGCGGAGGGCATCGGACATCTCATCGGTGGATCGTCCGTCCCCTGTGCCGGCGGCGACACCTTCGAGAACGCCACGCCCATCGACCATACCGTGCTTTGCAACGTGTCGAGCGGCGGACCGGAGGAGGTCGGCGCCGCGGCCCGCGCGGCAACGGAGGCCTTCGTCGACTGGCGCGATACGTCCGGGACCGAGCGAAAACGGCTGCTGCACCGGGTGGCCGACTTGATCGAGGCGAACGGCGAGGAGATCGCCCTGCTGGAGACCTTCGACACGGGCCAGCCCATCCGGTTCATGTCGAAGGCCGCGGCGCGGGCCGCCGAGAACTTCCGGTTCTTCGCGGACCGGGCCGAAAGCGCGTCGGACGGCCTCTCCCTGCCGGCGGCCGGACACCTGAACTATACCCTGAGACAGCCCATCGGACCGGTGGGCATCATCACGCCCTGGAACACGCCTTTCATGCTCAGCACGTGGAAGATGGCGCCCGCGCTGGCAGCCGGCTGCACGGTCGTGCACAAGCCCGCGGAATGGAGTCCGGTCACGGCCACGCGCCTGGCCGAACTGGTCCACGAGGCGGGCATTCCCCCGGGCGTGGTCAACGTGGTCAACGGTATCGGCGAGACCGCGGGACGGGCGCTCACCGAGCATCCGGACATCAAGGCCATCGGATTCGTGGGCGACACGAGGACCGGGCGGGCCATCATGCGCCAGGGCGCCGAAACGCTGAAGCGCGTGCATTTCGAACTGGGCGGCAAGAACCCGGTGGTCGTCTTCGCCGACGCGGACCTGGACCGGGCCCTGGACGCCACGGTATTCATGATCTACAGTCTCAACGGGGAGCGTTGCACGTCGGGCAGCCGGGTGCTGGTGGAGCGGACGGTCTACGACGAATTCACCGGCCGGCTCGCGGAACGGGTGAAGCGCATCCGCCTGGGAAACCCCTTCGACCCGGCCACCGAACTGGGTCCCCTGATCCACCCGCTGCACCTGGAGAAAGTCCGGAGCTACGTGGCCGCGGGACAGGAGGAAGGCGCCACCCTGATCGCCGGCGGGAAATGCCCGGAGCTCGCCGGGGGGAAATGCCCGGAGTTCGCCGGCGCCGGCAACTACTTCGAGGCCACGCTCTTCGGTGACGCCCACCGGTCCATGCGCATCGCCCGGGAAGAGGTGTTCGGTCCTTTTCTCACCGCCATCCCCTTCGACTCGGAAGCAGAAGCGCTGGACGTGGCGAACGACGTCGACTACGGGCTGGCCGCCTATCTCTGGACGCGCGACGTCACCCGGGCCCATGCCTTCGCCCAGCGCCTCGAAGCCGGCATGGTCTGGGTGAACTCGGAGAACGTGCGCCACCTGCCCACGCCCTTCGGCGGCATGAAGGCGAGCGGGATCGGGCGGGACGGGGGCGACTACAGCTTCGACTTCTACATGGAAACGAAGAACATCGACATCGCCCTCGAACACCACCCAGTGCCGAAGCTGGGAAAATAAGAGGACGCATCGTGGCCCTTCCCGCAGCGAATCCTTCCCCGCCCTTCAATATCGTCCGCGCCAGCCATGCGGAGTGGGGGGTGACGGACCTGGACTACGCCCGCGACTTCTATATCGACCTGCTGGGGTACGTCTGCGAGGACGACGCGGGGGACAGGCTCTTCCTGCGCGGCATGGAGGAAAGGAACCACCATTCGCTGATCCTGACGAAGGCGGACGAACCGGTCGTGCACCGCATCGCCTTCAAGGTCGCCGGAGACGCCGACCTGGACCGGGCCGAAGCCTTCTATGACGACGCCGGTTGCCGGACGGCTTTCGTCGACCGGTACGCCCAGGGCCGTACGCTGCACGTGGACGATCCCTTCGGCATCCCCCTGGAGTTCTACCACGAGATGGAGCGCCGGGACCTGCTGCTGCAGGAGTACCACCGTTACCGCGGCGCTCACATCCAGCGCATCGACCATTTCAACCTGTTCTCCCATGACGTGAACGGGATGACGGCCTTCTACGCCGAATCGCTGGGATTCCGGCCGACGGAGGTGACCGTGGCCGACATCGGGGACGAGGACTCCGACCTCTGGGCTACCTGGCTGCACCGCCGGGGCGGCGTCCACGACATCGCCTTCACCAACGGCCTGGGGCCGCGCCTGCATCACATCGGCGTCTACGTACCCACGGCCATGGACATCATCCACTTCTGCGACCGGCTGGCCAGTTCGGAACACCGCGACGCCTTCGAGCGGGGACCGGGGCGCCACGGCATCTCGAACGCCTTCTTCCTGTACCTCTTCGACCGGGACGGCCACCGGATCGAGCTGTTCACGGGAGACTACGTCACCGTCGACCCGGATCATCCCGCACGGGTCTGGGACCTGAAGGACACCCGGCGCCAGACCCTGTGGGGGCAGGCCGCCCCGCGGTCCTGGTTCGAGCACGGCACCCGATTTAACGAAGTCGAACCCGTCCCTTCGCGACTTGAAGCCGCACCGGTCATTGCGCCGGAATGAACGGATGTTGAACATCCAGGCCGCAATCCAACAGGAGCTTTCATGTCCCATACCCATGACGACGAACTCGTAGAGGAGATATTGCCGGCGGGTCAGCCCAGGCTGCTCCGGGTATTGAGTGCGAAGACCGGTACGGCGGTCATCATCGGCGCGATTATCGGATCGGGCATTTTCATGGTGCCGAGCACCGTGGCCTCGCAGGTCGGTTCGCCCGCGCTCAGCCTGTTCGTGTGGATCATCGGCGGCGTGCTGGCCCTGGCGGGCGCCCTGTGCTACGCGGAACTCGGCGCGGCCATACCGCGCAGCGGGGGCACCTATGCCTTCCTCAGGCGGGCGTACAACACGGACCTGGTCGCCTTTCTTTTCGGATGGGCCTTTCTCTTCATCATCATCACAGGGGCCATGGGAGCGGTGGCCACCGTATTCGCCCGGTACGCCAGCGGCCTCTTCGCCATCGAAGACCTCTGGACCGAGCGGTGGCTGGCCGTGGGATGCATCCTCTTCCTGACCGTGGTCAACTGCCTGGGCGTCAAGATCGGCGGATCGGTTCAGAACGTATTCGCCTTCATCAAGGTCGGCGCCGTCCTGGCCGTCATCCTCCTCGGTTTTTCCATGGCCACGGGCACGGAAGTCGCCTGGACCCCACTCGTGCAGGAGAAGGCGGGGACCGCGCTACTCGGCGGCCTGAGCCTGGCGATCCTGGGGGCGCTGTTCGCCTACAACGGCTGGTTTTTCGTGACGTTCATAGCGACCGAGATCAAGGACCCGGCGCGGAGCATTCCGCGGGCGATTTTCGCCGCGCTGGCCATCGTGGCCACGGTCTATATCCTGGCCAACGTCGTCTACCTTACGGTCCTGTCCTTCGAAGAACTCCAGGCGTCCCGCCGGCCGGCGGCCGATACCCTCCAGGCCCTGGTGGGACCCTCGGGTGCGATGGCCATATCGGCGGCCATCATGCTGACGACTTTCGGTACGGTCAACGCCCAGCTGATGGTGGCGCCCAGGGTCTATCACGCCATGGCGAATCACGAGATTTTCTTCCGGGTGTGCCAGTATGTGCACCCCCGTTTCCGGACGCCGGTGGTTTCCATCGTGATGCAGGGGCTGTGGGCTTCGGTCTTCGCGCTGACCGGCACCTTCGTCGAGATCGTCAGTTTCGCCATGTTCTACACCTACGTATTCCTGACGCTGGCGGTGGTCGGCCTGATGATCCTGCGGAGGAAGGAACCGGACCTGCACCGGCCGTACCGGGTGTGGGGGTATCCCGTGACCCCCGTACTTTTCCTCGTGATCGCCGCGGGCGTGCTGGCCAATGCCCTGATCGGCGACTTTACGCGCCCGCTGCTGGGCCTCGTCATCCTGGCCATCGGCCTGCCCTTCTACTTCTACTGGAAACGGCAGCAGCGGACGAACCGGGCGGCCGGATCGACGACCGACCCGGTGGCCGACTCGACGGCCGGCTCGACCGCCATGGAGTAAACCCGGCACATGTCCCGACCGCACGTCATCTACATCCTGTCCGACGAACACGCGGGCCAGGCCATGGGCTACGCCGGGGATCCCAACCTGCGGACCCCTAACATGGACCGCATGGCCGCGGAGGGTGTGAGTTTCATGCGCGCCCGGGCCAACTGCCCCGTGTGCACGCCCTCGCGGGGCACCATATTCTCGGGCCGGCACGCCCACGCCGGACCGGTGCAGGGGTTTCACGACGTGTACAAGCCGGCGGCGCCGAGCACGGCTATCTTGCTTCGCGAAGCCGGCTACCATACCGCCTATTTCGGCAAGTGGCACTGCGGGACGGTGCGCGACCAGATCCCTCCTGAAGTGCGTCGCGACCCGGATTATTACGACCTGGAAGCGGCGCCGCGCACGCCGGAATTTCACCGGGGCGGTTTCCAGGACTGGTACGGATTCGAGATGAACAACGCGCCGTTCAAGGGGTTCTACTACCGGGAAGGCGACGTGGACCCCACGCGCATGCCGGGCTACCAGACCGACGCATTGACCGACATGGCCATCGCGTACCTGGACAACTTCGGCCGGGACCAGCCGCTCTTTCTCGTCCTCAGCGTGGAACCGCCCCACTGGCCGCTCGAAGTGCCGGACGCCTACATGCGGTTCGATCCCGCGTCCCTGAGGACCCGTCCGAATTTCGGCGGTCAAGCCGATCTGAGGGAACGGCTGGCCGCCTACTACGCCATGATCGAGAACCTGGACGGGAACATCGGCCGCCTGCTCGACGCGGTGGGCGGCATGGACGGTTTCCGGGACAACACGGTGACGGTGTACTTCTCCGATCACGGCGACTTCATGGGAAGCCACGGCCAGATGGAGGACAAGGGACATCCCCACGAAGAGTCCGTACGGGTACCCGCGGTCTTTCACGCCCCGGGGGTCCTCGAGCCGCAGGGCGCTCGGCCGGACCTGTTCAGCCTGGTGGACATGGCGCCCACGACCCTCGGACTGGCCGGGGTGCCCGTGCCGGTGCACATGCAGGGCGCCGACTTCTCACCTGCCTGCAGGGGCGCGGATTTCGACGGGCCCGGGGAAGTACTGCTCGAAATGGTGGGAGCGCCCAGGGTGCACTTCGACTACGCGGACTGGCGCGGACTGGTCACGGACCGTTGGAAGTACGCCTTCTACGAGACCGGTCACGAAGTGCTCTTCGACCTGTGGGAAGACCCGTACGAAACGCGTAACCTGGCGGACGCGGATCCGGCCCGGTTGGCGGACATGCGGACGCGTCTGCTAAGCCTGCTGGAAGCCACGCGGGAACCCTATTTCGACGTGATCGTCCAGCATGGCGTCCGTCCCGAAGGCCCGGCCCTGAACATTTCCCGACGGCGGCGGGAGGGCATCGCGCCATCGTGGGACGACCTGATAAGCAACGCCTGACGAAATCGGATCCTGACCGATCCGGGAGGTGCGGAATGCTGGAACAGTTTCGGCGCGACGGCTACATCCTGGTGCCCGGCGTCTTCGGAGACGAGGAAATGGACGCCGCGCTGGAGGCCATGGAGCGGAATTTCTACGGCAAATCCTACGCGTCCTGGCTCGGGGACTTCGAACGGGGCGAACAGGGATCCGTGGGAGACGGGTTCACCACGAAGCAGGACGAAGTGGTGGGACGGTCCCAGTTTCCGGTGGGCGATCCGGCGCTCGACCGTCTCATCGAGAACGAACGCTACCTTGATCTATTCGAGCTGTTCCTGGACGACCGGCCCAGTTATTGCAACGCCCACCTGTTCATGCGCACCGGACCGGTGGACGAGCGGTATCCCGATGAATCCTGGAGCGGATACCACGTCGACCACAACACGAACTGCGTCCTTCCCCCATCCAAGGACGCCGCGCGATTCTCCTACATCAACTCCGGCGTGTATCTCCATGACGTCGAAGACGACGGCGCGCCCATGCTGCTCGTACCGGGGTCGCACACACGGGCGGCCGAGGTCTTTGCCGAGGGATGGGACACCGGCAACATGGCGAGCGTCAGCCACGTCCGGGACATCCGCAAGGCCGGCCTGCGGGATCCGGTCCCGGCCGTGGGCAAGAAGGGAACAGCGGCCTTCTATTCGTCCTACCTGCTCCATTCGGCGCAACCCTTTCAGGACATGAAAAAGCAGCGGGCCTTCTGGACCCTTTCCATGTGCCGCCGCGACGCCGACCGGTGGACCCGATTTTCGAATCCATTCATCTACGGCGAGCGGGAATACATGATGCCCTTCATAACGTCTACGACCCCGCGCGTTCGATCGTTGTTCGGGTGGCCCGAGCCCGGTCATCCCTACTACACGGAACAGACCCTGGGCCTCCTCGCGCGGGCCTTCCCGGGTATCGACCTGGACCCCTATCGCCAGGCATTGCACCCGACATCATGCCCTTGACAATAACGGGCGTTTCCCGTTATCCTGATCCTGCATCGTCCGTCCCTTTCAGGTCGCGGGGCGCGTCGCCTTAAAAACGCTTCGGACAGGCGGTCCGCAGGTCCCGACGCCGTCCCGGAACCCCTCCTGGAACCATGTGCGAATACTCAGGCCCCAACCCCATACCCAAGATCGACATCCACACCCATATCCTGCCGGAGAACTGGCCCGATCTGCACAAGCGATACGGGTACGGCGGGTTCGTCGAACTGGACCATTACCGGCCGGGATGCGCGCGCATGATGATCGACGGCAGGAAGTTCCGCGAGATCCAGGCCAACTCGTGGGACCCGCCGACCCGGATCGGGGAATGCGACGACGCCGGCGTGCACGTCCAGGTCCTCTCCACCGTCCCGGTGATGTTCAGCTACTGGGCGCAGCCGGCGGACGCGCTGGACCTGTCCCGCATGCTCAACGACCACATCGCCGATGTAGTCCGTACCTGGCCCCGGCGTTTCATCGGCCTGGGGACCGTGCCCATGCAGGCGCCCGACCTGGCGGTCCGTGAAATGGAGCGGTGTGTCCGGGAACTGGGGCTGTCCGGCATTGAGATCGGGACCCACATCAACGGGAACAACCTGAGCGAACCCCACCTGTTCCCGGTGTTCGAAGCGGCGGCTGAACTCGGCGCGGCGGTGTTCATCCACCCCTGGGACATCATGGGACAGGAGACCATGGAGAAGTACTGGCTGCCCTGGCTGGTGGGCATGCCCGCCGAGACCTCACGGGCGATCTGTTCCATGATCTTCGGCGGGGTGCTCGAACGCCTGCCCGACCTGCGCGTGGCCTTCGCCCACGGCGGCGGGTCCTTTCCCGCGACCATCGGGCGGATCGACTACGGGTTCCAGATCCGTCCCGACCTGTGCGCGGTGGACAACGACGTGCGCCCGAGCGACTACCTGGGCCGGTTCTACCTGGATTCCCTCGTCCACGACAGCCGCATCCTGGACTACCTGATCCACCTCATCGGGCCGGACCACCTCGCCCTGGGCTCGGACTATCCCTTCCCCCTCGGCGAAGCGGTGCCGGGCAAGATGATCGAATCCATGAGCCACCTGGACGATGACGTCAAGTCCCGGCTGCTGTACCGCTCCGCGCTTAACTGGTTGAACCTGGAAGCAGACCGGTTTTTCGGTGGAAACGACTAGCCTATGGACACGCGACCCGACCAGCGAATGGACGCCGGCGAGATGGACGCCAGAGACGGGCTTTCGGCCTTCCGGTCGCGTTTTCATTTCCCGCTGGCCGGAAACGGGGCGGAGGCGGTCTACCTGGTGGGCCATTCGCTCGGACTCCAGCCCGTAGCCACACGGGAATACGTGGAACGGGAACTCGACAACTGGCGAAGCCTGGGCGTCGAAGGGCATTTCAAGGGGGAGAACCCCTGGATGCCTTACCACGAAGCGCTGGCGGACCCGCTGGCCCGCCTTGCCGGCGCCCTGCCCGGCGAAGTCGTCGCCATGAATACGCTCACGGTGAATCTCCACCTGATAATGGTCTCCTTCTACCGGCCGACCCCGGAGAGATACCGCATCCTCGTCGAGGGCGCCGCCTTCCCCTCCGACCAGTACGCCGTCGCTTCGCAGGTTGCCTGGCACGGTTACGACCCCGCGGAAAGCGTGATCGAACTGCGGCCGCGGGAAGGGGAGGACACGGTCCGCACCGGGGACATCGAGGACCTGCTCGAACAGGAAGGCGCGTCCATCGCCCTGGTCTTCCTGGGCGGTGTGAACTACCTGACCGGCCAGGCCTTCGACATGGACCGGATCACAGCGGCGGGCCATCGCCAAGGCTGCGTCGTGGGATTCGACCTCGCCCACGCCATGGGAAACCTGGAGCTGCGGCTGCACGACTGGGACGTAGACTTCGCCGTCTGGTGTTCCTACAAGTACCTGAACGGCGGACCCGGCTGCGTAGGCGGGTGCTTCGTCCACGAACGGCACGGACGGAAAGACGACCTGCCCCGGTTCGCCGGATGGTGGGGACACGACAAGTCCACCCGGTTCCGGATGCCCTCGGCATTCGAGGCGATCCCGGGCGCGGAAGGCTGGCAGCTCAGCAATCCGCCCATACTCCCGCTGGCGGCCCTGCGCGCCTCGCTGGAGCTTTTCGACGAGGCCGGCATGGACCGGCTGCGCGAGAAGAGCAGGGGGTTGACCGGGTACCTGGAACACCTGCTCCGTGACCGCTTCCCGGGTGAATTGGACATCATCACGCCGTCGGACCCGGAGCAGCGCGGATGCCAGCTTTCGCTCAGGACGGGGCCGCGAGGCGGCTACGTGCACCGGCATCTGGCGGAACACGGCATCTGGTGCGACTGGCGGGAGCCCGACGTGATCCGCGTCGCCCCCGTACCGCTGTACAACCGTTTTGCGGACGTCCGCCGTTTCGTGGAGGTCATGGCGGAGGGCATGGAGCGGTCCAAGCGGGCCGGGTGAGCTGGTTTTCGTTCCGGTCCAGAAGCAATCGAGGGTATTCATGGGGGCCAAACGGGAAACCGTAACCCTGATCGGCGCGGGTCTTGCCGGATCCCTGCTGGCGATCTTCCTCGCCCGCCGTGGATTCCGAGTCGAGGTGTACGAGAAGCGGTCCGATATCCGCCGCGAATCGGCTGGCGCCGGTCACCCCGGCCAGGCCGGCAGGTCGATCAATCTGGCCATGTCGGTGCGGGGCCTTCATGCGCTGGGGCAGGTAGGCCTGCGAGACGAAGTCCTGGCCATGGCGATCCCCATGGTGGGACGGCTGATCCATCCCGTGGGAGGCGACCGGGTCCTGCAGCCCTACGGCCAGCGGGAGGACGAGGTCATCTACTCCGTATCCCGCGGCGAACTGAACCGGTTCCTGCTGGACGCCGCGGAACGGGAAGACGGCGTGCGGCTGCATTTCAACGCCCGGTGCACCGGACTGGAATTCCGAACCGGCGTGCTGTACGTCCGCGACGACGCGACCAATCACGTCCACTCCCTCCGCCCCGATCGGGTCATCGGCGTGGACGGCTCGGCATCGGCCATCCGGACGGCCATGATGAACGTGGGCCGGTTCGACCTTTCCCAGCAGTACCTGACCCATGGCTACAAGGAACTGACCATTCCCGCCGGACCGGACGGCGCGTACAGGATGGAGCCCAATGCCCTCCATATCTGGCCACGGGGCATGTACATGCTCATCGCGCTGCCGAACCTGGACGGCAGTTACACCTGCACCCTCTTCTTCCCCCACGAAGGCGAGTACAGTTTCGCCAGTCTCCTGGAGCCGCGCCAGATACTGGACTTCTTCAAGATGCAGTTTCCCGATGCGATGGCGCTGATGCCCGATCTGGCCACCCTGTACCGCGACAATCCCACCGGGTCCCTGGTCACCCTCAAGTGTTCTCCCTGGCATTACCGCGACCGGGTGCTGCTCCTGGGTGATGCCGCGCACGCGATCGTGCCGTTCTTCGGCCAGGGGATGAACTGCGCTTTCGAAGACTGCACCATCCTCGACGAATGTATCGAGACGCACTGGCCGGACTGGGGAAGCGTATTCGAGTCCTTCGGGCGCCGTCGGAAAAAAGACACGGATGCCATCGCCGACATGGCGCTGGCCAATTACGTCGAAATGCGCGACCTGGTAAGCGATCCCGGTTTCCAGTTGCGGCAGAAGGTGGGATTCCTGCTGGAACAGAAGTACCCCGACCGGTTCATCCCGCGGTATTCCATGGTGTCGTTCCACCGGTACCCCTACAGCGAGGCACTGCACTGCGGCGAGATCCAGGAAGGCATCCTCCGGGAGCTCTGCGCCTCCATCTCCACGGCGGACCAGGTCGACTGGAACACGGCGGAGCGACTCGTCGGAGAGCGGCTCGGCGCGCGGATGACGCCTGGATGACGCCTGGATGACGCCTGGATGACGCCAGAATGGCGCCTCGGTGACGGGTGACGGCCGGCAGGAGGAACATGGCGGGGTGACCGCGATGGAGGCTGTCCACCGGCTTGACAGGTCTCCCGGGCCGTTCTACATTAACCTGTAACCCGGCGCGGCACACCAGGCGCGGCACACCCGGCCTCACGTATCCAAGACCACATTTCAGGCGGTTTCGCGGCATGATGCATGTACTCAACTACATCGGCGGTGAATTGCACGAACCGGCCGGCGGCGCTTACCTGGACAATATCGAGCCCGCTACGGGCGCCGTGATCGGCAGGACGCCGGACTCCGGCACGGGGGACGTGGAGGAAGCGGTCGTCGCCGCGGAAAAGGCCTTTCCGGCCTGGTCGTCCCTGTCCGTCCAGGAACGATCCGCCCACCTCCTCCGCATCGCCGGCCTGATCGAGGAGAACCGGGAAGAACTGGCCCTGGCGGAATCAAACGATACGGGCAAGCCGGTGGCCCTGGCGGCAACGGTGGACATCCCCCGCGCCGCGAGCAACTTCCGGTTCTACGCGACGGCCATCGAGCACTTCGCCAGCGACGCCCACGCCATGGGCAAATCGGCCCTGAATTACACCCTCCGGGCGCCGATCGGCCTCGCCGGATGCATTTCCCCCTGGAACCTGCCCCTCTACCTGCTGACGTGGAAGATCGCGCCGGCCCTTGCCGCCGGCAACTGCGTGATCGGCAAGCCCTCGGAACTGACGCCCACGACCGCGTTCCTGCTGTCCAGGATATGCATCGAAGCGGGACTACCCGCCGGGGTGCTGAACATCGTGCACGGACACGGCCACAAGGCGGGCGCCGCCGTGGCAGACCATCCCGGCATTCCGGTCGTTTCCTTCACGGGCGGGACGGCGACGGGCAGGAGCATCGCCGCCCCGCGCCCGCCCGCCCAGTAAAGGGGGGGGCAGGGGGTGGGGGGGGAGGACCCCCCAAAAATGGTATACGGGGGG